>CBIGQT010000123.1:0-7549 GCA_966191655.1 uncultured Ginsengibacter sp. | reverse complement strand
GTTCTTCAGCTCCTATCTGTTGTCCGGTATCAATCTTTGCCTGGGCATTTCCGCCATCCGGTGCTACTTCGCTTAGTTTAATTGATCCTGTGGTGGCGCTGGAAAACTTTACCCTGAAGCCACCAGCCCAAATAGCAATATTTTGCTCAGGTTTTTTAAATTTGAATGTTTTACCGAAACGGGGACCAAATACAAACGTAAAGACCGGCTTATCCAATGCACTCACATCCGTCCAGGCAACGTTCATATCGAGGGCAATCCAACCGCCACCCACGCCCATTGTAGGAGTCATTCCCAATCCAAATGTAGTAGAAGTAAAACTGGCCTTGGTAGAATAATCAGCTACTTGATGCCAAATATTGTTGCTATCAGGCACCCAAATTCCAAAACCAACGGTGGTGGACGGTTTGCCAAATCCTAAAATTCCATACACATTTAAAAAGGGAAGCACCCAAACATCAGGCCGGATACTTGTCACACCAGCCTCTGAGTTGGCCTGGTTAAACCGCACTACCTGATCCAGGTTGTACATAGGTCCGTTATTAAACCCAATATTAAGGTTCTCTATAACCAGGTCAGATTTTTGCCAAACATAGTTAATGCCCAGGCCTGCTGAGTAAGGCAGATCATAGCCTAATTTGGTCACCTTCTTTCCCCAAATAGGTAAGGCATAAGGATATTCTGTTTTTTTGAGGCTGTCTCTTAGTTCCTCATTCTTCTTACCAACTTCTTTATTGGTATATACCTGCCCAAAAACAATGGATGACAAGATAGTGAAGGACAATATCAGCAGTGATTTACGACAAAGTGGTTTTGTAGTATTGCTATGTAACATAAGAGTTGTTTTAAAAATTGATTACTGGTCTACAAAGTTTTTTGCAGTTATTCGCTTTCTGCACATTACAGCAATAACAGTAACAGGTTAAAATACCATTGTAAACCAATTATTTCAGAAATCCATCTTTCCTCATTTTATTAGACACTACATCTGCAATATCATTCACTGTTTTTTCAATCTTTGTCGGATTCACTGTTTTAGTGGTACCTGTCCATAATAATTTATCCGGATTAACAGAATAAACGGTTGTTTCAATCATGTAATTTTTGTCTGTGGTATAATAACCAGGGTCAGAATAATAGCCGGCGCCATATCCATAATACCTGCCATAACCACCATAAAAACCGGTGGTAGTACCGGGTACATAATTTAATTCCTTTTCCACGTCGGCGAGACGCATTATTAAAACATAAGTAAAATTGTCCCGTTTTAATTTATTATCTAAGGCAGTTGAGTCCGTTGATTTTATAACATCTGGCGTTAGAAAAGTATAAGAAGCCACTGCGTTCGATCCGATGCGTTTTACCAGCTGGTCTTCTATCACCCTGCGGGAGGTTTCATCTTTTACCGTGGCCACCACTAAGATTTTGGCAGTTTTATCTACGGGAGAAGCACTGGGATCTTTCCAGCTTTTTTCAATTTGTGTAGATGGGCCGCAGCCAGCTATTATAGCAGCAATAAATATTATTGAAATTATCTGTCTCATTTCTATAAATTAAATTGTTAAGTTGATAGTTTTTTATTTTTAAATATACTTATCGGCTTAGGTAACAATGATGTTTGTTTTTTATAATTTTTATAAAGATGTTATCCATCGCAGGTGATTTCACTCATTGGACATCGCCAGACATGAGCCAGGTTTTTAAGCAAATGGTAGAATATTTTATTAATGGTGTTTGAAATTAAAGCACAATGCCCCACCTAAGCCAAATTGGAAAATGCTGGCATAGTCAGCGGCAACAACAGCACCACCGGGATAATAATAAAAACCAGTGCTCACACCCGATATAATGGATTGAATATAGGCCTGTAGCTTGATAGATACCGCGGAAGATGTATTTATTTTAACACCCAATTTGGCATCCCATCCAAATTTGGTAGCACTTCCGCCATCTTTTAGAGATACGATACCCACTCCAAGGTCGGCTCCTCCATAGGGCATTGCCTTGGATTGACTGCTGCCAAAATAATTATTGCCTCCGATAAGGATATAATTTACTGAGCCTTTGTCAGCTCCTTTGTTAAGCTGTATCCCTCCGGCTCCGTATAGTGGCAAATAAGTGTCCATGCGGAGATATTTTAACTCTAAAGATTTACTACTATGAAGGTAATATTCCAGGCCACCGCCATATTGAAATCCATCCTTTACAAGTCCATAAGCGCCACTAAAGTTCACCCTATCCTGAAATGTGTAACCACCATAGAGGTTAAGTGCTACGGCACCTTGTTGCTGTGCTTTTGCGCCTACCGATAAACAGAAAAAAGCAAATAGCATAATGTAATGTTTCATGATTGTTATAGTTTGTATTTTAATAATTAATAGTTTTCACTTCTATAAGTGCTTTATTTCAAATGCTACATAAATTTAATAAACAAAATCAACAACGGTTTTATTTTATCGCGAGAGTGATGATAACCAGCATAAGTATCATACAGGGATAAATATTTTCTTTTTCATATTTCTTATTTTAAATAAATTGATTTAAACAGTTATTATTTCAATAACTATTAAGTTATCACTTTACAAATGCCCTTTTATCTGGCACAGGTTTCCTGATCTGACCTTAATTGTTACCTTTTATAATTTCAAATTTAAGTGACGTATGGCAATAGGTCCGTAGACCTGCTCCAGCAGCAGGCCTTTGAACAAATAAAAAAGTAAAGGGAATAACATTATTATTTTTAAAACACAGATCCTATGTAATGGCGTAAAATGCCTCAAATCAAAGATATTTAACACAATATCTACATCCAACATGTTTCCACATTGAATTAGTTTTCATATTTATTCTATTCCTTCTACGCGATTTTATTTCTTGTATCTTTTAAACTACCTATCCTATCTAAAGAGTCACTTAGTCTACCTTCAACACCTTTCCGGTAGGATCCATAGTAATCATCTTTTTAGTTTTGTTATCAGTTTTGCTAATTCCTACTATTTCATAATACTCTTTCATCTTGCCCTGATCTACTTGTTTGTAATATTTTTTAGAATAAAGTTTATAATCCTTGTAATCATCAGTGCTAGCAAGATGTTTTATTGAAGTTTTAACTGCCTCGGGTAAATTTGCGTCAGTTTCCTGGTATTTGGAACTCACCAAAGTACCATTGGCTTTGAACAAAGCATAATATTGAAAATCACTTCTTTTAAAACTTACGGTATAATAGTCGACCTCTTCTCCGTAATTAAGATTATCTTCTGCGGTAACAGCCCAGCCATTTTTAGCCGCCGCAGCGGGGGTTTCATAATAGTGTACAGATTTGGCATTCGGAAATCTCTTGTGTAACGTGTCAATTACTTGTTGAGGTGTTAACTGCATAGTGGTTTCTTTGGAACCACTGATTACCAGTTCATTACCAGTTTGTGAATACCCTGCGATCGATAATACTAGCCCTGCTGCGATTAATAGATACTTTTTCATAATTTCTGTTTTTTTTGAATGAATGAATGTGTTGTTTATTGAAGAGTTGAAGACTCTCTTAATATGCCAGGTAAAAAATATGTTTAGGTACCTGGCTTTTTCTTTAAACTTTTTGGCTTTTTCATTTTATGTATGTTTATTTATCTACAAATATTTTATTTCAACTTCCTTCATACTAATTACATGCCAGTTGTTTTTGCAGTAGCTGCCCCATCATTCCAAAAGCCAAAGGATCGGTGATTTTTTCCGTGTGGCTGCTATCAATTACTGCTTGTGCATCACAATTGCACCCAAGGTTAATAGTACTAATGAAAACCGATAAGAATAAGACATTCTTCAGAACCTTCTTTTTTGTTTGTGATTTTGAATACCAGACTCAATATTTTTCACTTTTCGTCTTTTTTCTCTTCATCTATCAATTCCTTTGAATTTCTGCTGACAAGATAATAGCCTGCAGACAGCGATATGATTAGCGCAGCAATCGCAAAATCAGCCATTGGTTCAACTGTCGTTTCTCCCAGGGCCAATATTTTCCGGCTTACCGCAATCAGGCATACAATTAAAATGATCCGAACTTTAATAATGTGGTTTTCAGCAAATACCTTGATGGTTTGCATGATCTCCATCATCAACAGGATATTAAAAAAGAGGATTGCAACAGTGCGTCCATATTCCGGCGCATAATCCATCCCGGCTTCCCTGAAACGCCTTGAGAAACTTTCTACCGTATTCCAGAGCAGTTGTACTACTTGGAAAACGATAAAAAGCATTGCAAAAGCCAGCAGGATTGCTGAAATGATTTTTTCAAAACGGTCCGAAAATTTGATCATGTTATCTGTTTATGTTTTCCGGAAATTGCAACAGCCATATTTTTAGTTTACAAACCAGATTATTAATATAATTTATAAAATATTTGTCAGCCCCTTTCAGAGAGTTGGTTACTATGCCAACGCACTGTTTTTATATTGGAAGATGTTATTTTTTTTTGTTAATAAATCCATTTAACTCTTTTTTGAGTTCGTTAGAAAGTTCGTGATATTCTTTAACGGTATTCCTTTTTTCTTTTAATTCCTCTTTATATTTCTGCAATGTGTCTATGCATAAAAAGTAGTCATAGCAAAGCGCCTGGAAATCTGTATTGCTATAATATAATTTCTCAATCCGTGCATTTTGCTGCGGAAATTTTTCTTTAACAAGTAATAATTCAGGACGGGATATTTCCATTGCAGCAGACTTAGAATATGTAAAAAATACTTCACTGTTTTAAATAGCACTTCCAATAAGTTTAACTTATTAATTATATTCAATAATCTAAAGTACCGGTTCAGTAATTCATAAATAAATTATACCAGTTATTTAACCGTAAACTGATATCATTTGAATGCGGATATAAATCTTGAAAAAATATGCCTTGTACCTGACTTCTTTTTCTTGGTAAATAATTAAATCCTTTATTAATAACTTTTTTAAGACTATAAGAAACTGCTATTTTCCTTGATGCGAAAATTCTATAGCTCCTATCGTAGTTAATTTGCGTCACTTGTCACGTAGATAACTAAAAAATAATAATCTAAGTTCAAAAAATAACATATTTTTATGGATAACCTCTGCCACATTTAATATGTAACCTAGATATATCATGTTAGCAAACAACTCCTCCATTGAGAAAAAAAATTTTTCCGCAAAAGCATTTAATGATCAACTACAAAAAATACTTTCAGATCCTGTATTTGCAGTGTCAGATATTTTAAAGCGCTTTCTTTCTTTCATTGTAAAGGAAACATTGGAAGGCCGTTCGAATCAACTTAAAGAATATACAATAGCTGTTGGGGTATTACATAAACCGGCAGATTTTAAACCCCAGCACGATGCGATAGTGAGGATACATGCCGGTCGGTTAAGGCGTGCATTGAATTATTATTACGACACTTGCCAACAAATGGAGAGCATACATATTTCTATACCAAAAGGGGGTTATGTACCCATTTTTGAAGAACCAGGAAGGACTACGAATGATGCAAATAAATCATTTGCTGTAGCAAAACCGGGACCTTTTCATCCACGGATCGTGGGGGTAATGCCATTTACATATTTCGAAAAAGCTCCATTAAAGATTTCTTTTGCAGAGGGTCTGGCTGTGCAATTAAGTACTGAACTGGCGCACATAAAAAATATTTCTGTTATTGCATATTATACTATGCGTACGCTGGCTGAAAAAATTTCTGATATGAGAGAAATAATTACTGCGGTTGGGGCGCAATATATTTTTACAGGTAATATACAATATCAGAAGAACTACTTTAGAATAAATGTTCAATTGATTGATGCCGACACAAGTGCCCAGGTCTGGAGCAAGATGTTTGAGCGACAATTATCAAAAGTAAATATGTTTGATATTGAAGATGATATTATAAGGCAAATAATCTCCGCGTTTCAAATTCATAGTAGATTAGATCAGCAAATATTGCCAAAGCCATTTTTGATAGCTATTGGTTAAGCCATAGGCTTTGAAGTTATGAAACCAGAATGTAAACATGTAATGCAGAAGCTGGAAAATAAACATAGCTAATCACTCAAATTGTAACCATAATTTGATTTCTTTATTCATTTATCTGTTAAATAAACCTGTTTGAAGCATCCGTATCATTAATACTCCTATTTTGCGCTACAAATTTACTTGTCAACTTTTAAAAATTAATTTTTATGAAAAAAATTCTGGTTCCTCTTTGCATACTTTTCTTTTTTTCCGCTTCAGCACAGCTAACTCAGGATGATGTAAATCTTATTCAATCCATGTACGGCAAGGACAAAAGAGATTTAGCAGAAAGTTATTTAACATTCAAAGATTCAGCCTCCGCAACTCCTTTCTGGAAGTTATATGATAGTTATGAAGCGGAAAGAAAAAAACTGGGACAGGATTATATAGGTATTTTACAAGATTATGCAAACAATTATACAACTCTTGATGATAAAAAAGCAGATGAGCTGGTAACAAAAAGTTCTGCTAATAACATTGCCTTCGAAAACCTGTATATGAAGTATTATAAAAAAATGAAACCAGTAGTGGGAGCTTTGAAAGCAAGCCAATTCTTTCAACTTGAGGCATATTTAAGAAGCGAAGTAAAGGTTGCTGTTCTTCGTGACATTCCTTTTATTGGAGAAATAGACAGAACCAAAAAACCCGCCAGT
Organism: uncultured Ginsengibacter sp.; assembly: GCA_966191655.1. Classification (GTDB taxonomy): domain Bacteria; phylum Bacteroidota; class Bacteroidia; order Chitinophagales; family Chitinophagaceae; genus Ginsengibacter. Next base: position 880 of record CBIGQT010000123.1, on the reverse strand, counting down.
AACTAGAATTTAAGACTTGTGTTGAAGACATAAAATTCTTTGCTGAAATTCTTCACCAGGCTTTGGCTGAAGAAAAATGGTAAATAAGAATAATTTAAAAGAGCCGGTATTTTTATAGTACCTGAAATAATTCCATTGCAAAAAGGATTTTTTGAAAAGTATAATAAAACCAAAACTGTGCAGCAAAAGACAAGACATTTGGTAAATGATCCGGATCTAATAATGAATGAAGTGATGGCAGAACACACGAAGAAATTTTCTTAATATATTTTTTTACAACCTCACAATATTTTTTATCGCTATAGGCGGCGTAAAATTGGTTTCATTATCAGGTTGTTTGTGAATATCCTTTACAACATCCATTCCTTCTATTACTCTGCCAAAAGCTGCAAAGCCCTGCCCATCAGCATTAGCATCTCCTCCATAATCATACGCCTTCTGATCTCCAATCACAATAAAAAATTCTGTACTGGCAGTTCCTGGTTCAAGCCTTGCCATTGAAATAGTTCCATCTTTATGAAGTATGCCGGTTTGCTTTGTTGTTTCGTGGGGAATGCCGGGCAATTTTATTTGCATTGCATTTTTTGTTTGCCAAATTCCACCTTGTATCAAATCAGATTTAAATGAACTTGAAGGCTGATCTTCTGCTTTCAGCACTCTATAGAAAGAACCATCTTTATAATAGCCGGAATCTACATAAGATAAAAAAGCTGCAACTGTTTTCGGCGCCTTTTCAGGATATAACTCGACAGTGATATCGCCAAAGTTGGTTTCTATTTTTACTGTTGGTTCTTTATAGATTTTCTTTGAGTTACATGAAAAGAAAGAGCATGAGGTAATTAAAAGAAAAGTTACAACTGTTCTAATCATAATCTTTTTT
>CBIGQT010000122.1:0-7579 GCA_966191655.1 uncultured Ginsengibacter sp. | reverse complement strand
ATATAATGCAGCAGGATCTTTAGGCATTTTCAACGTGCCTTCCTGTACTTCTTTTCCCCGCTCGTCAAATAATTGCTTTTCCGTCATTCCCTGCTTTCTCAGTTCACGACCTTTTGCCATGAAAGGTTCCAGTTCTTTACAATAGCAAGCCACTGAAAATCCGGGTGAGCGGGGATTGTCTCCGAGACAGATCATTTCATTAGTACCCTTTCTTAAAGTAACGAGTACTGTATCGGCGTCGTAGCCATAAACGGTGCAGCTATCTCTTTTTTCCTGCGGGGCAGCCAATAATGCCAATTTTATTTGGATGTCGGCAGAAGGCAATATTTTTTTAACAGGAGCTTCCTCTTTTTGAGAAATGGGCGTTGCTTTTTTATTATTACATGCTGAACAAGCAATAAATGCTGCCAGGAACAAAATAATTTTCATAAAAGCTATTTAGATAAAATAATCGGTAAAAAAACACTTGGGCAGGTCTTTTTAAAGTTAGAACTAATAATGCAATAGCAGTAATTTTCTTCCCAATACTATCCGGAGAAAGTTCAAAAAATAAAGCACTTTTAGCGCACTTACTGTCCAAGCGGAGTCTCCCAATAACAAATTTTCTAATGAAAAGCAGGTTCCGGGAACCCACATTGGCGCCAGTATATTCTCTTCGTCGAACAATAAAGAAGTAAGACTGGCTCAAGTTTTGTCGTCTAGCCTGGTGCGTTAGCTATACTTGTGCCCTAACAGAATAGGTGCTTTATTTAGCAATGGCCGAAAGTAAACTTCCTGTTTCTTCTCAATATGGTTACTTTCGTGTTGTGGAACATGAATAATAAATATCAGCGCAGTTTTACTTTAAGAACCAAATCATCCGCAGTTATATATAACACATCTTTTGTTTCATTAAACGCACAATTTGAAGTTGGCCTGTTATACACTTTTATCAGCGCCAATAATTTTCCTTCGGGAGATATAATATTAATACCATCAGGCCCGGCACTGAAAATATTGCCGTATTTGTCAATCTTGAAACCATCAGCGCCCTGCTTTATAGTTGCCTTTTCTTTTAGCTCAGTTCCATCCAGCAACACGCCGCCGCTTTGAATGTTGCCATAACTATCAAGATTATACGCATACCATTTTGTGTGTTTATCGTCGCTGCTTCCAACGTACAATATTTTTTCATCTAATGATAAGGCAATGCCGTTTGGCCGCGAAATTGAATCAATCAATAAGGCAATTTTGCCATCGGTATTTATTTTATATACACCTTCGAAAGTTAATTCCCTTGTGGGATCTTTTTCTCCCTCCGGCAAGCCATAAATAGGATCTGTGAAGTATATATTGTTTTTGCTGTCAACAGCAAGATCGTTGGGACTGTTAAATTTCTTACCATTATAATTTGGTGCAAGTACTGTGAACGCTGGCTTTGGCGAATCAAGCGGGCCACTTAATTTTGCTACATGCCTGTTACCCGATTGGCAAAGTAATAATTTGCCGCCTTTATCAAATGCAAGACCATTAGAGCCATTCTCTCCCTTGCGAAAAGCCGTATCTGTATAACCCGAAGGCGTGAGATATAACACGGGTGTATCTTTCATATTCCATTGGTATATTTTATTTTCCGGCACATCAGAAAAGAGGAGCATTTGTTTCGATGCAATCCAAACAGGACCTTCACACCATTTATAATTTCTGCCTATAATTTCAATCGCTGCATTACTGTCAATAATATTTGCAGCGCTGTTGTCATAAATTTCAATTTTGCCAACAGCGCTATCTTTACCTGGCACATTTGCCTCTTTGCTTTGGGTGTTGCAACTGATGCATATAATGCTATAGCACCATGCAGCAAAAAGTATTTTATTTATCATATAGAAATATTTAAAAAAATTATTGATACCGGTTCAAAATAAAAATTTGTCCTTTAATCAATGCCTTATCCGAGTTTTGATGCCGGAGTTTATTCTGGAATCCCAATGCTGATAAAGCTTCTGAATAAAGTGTTGACAGTATTCCTGATGATACAACCGTAACATATTTATATTTTTCCTTTTGAATATCTTTTAATTCCTCACCTATCAGCAATCCGCTTAAATAAAAATAATTTTCCTTTTTGTTTAATTTATCAAACAACTGGTTGGTTCTGATATGAAAGATGTTGTTCAGAAGGTTTGCAGAAACAGATTCATTTACTCCCTTTTTAAATTGTTCCATATCAGTTTCTGCTAAATCATCGCTCTTTTCCAGGGATGCAGCCAGCATACTTTTGTTTGATAACAAATCAAATAATTCGCCCGTCATAAATGTTTTAAAATCTCTTACAACAGTATCCTTAACTTTTACATGCTTTGAATGGGTGCCTGGAAAAATAAACAACTGCTCATCACCATTAATATCACAACCCAATAACATTGTTTCTTCACCACGCATTACATCATTGTCAGTTCTTAAGCCCGAAACAATTAATATTTCGTGCCGGCAATTTTCGTCTGCCGGCATTTTATATAGATGCAAACCGGTATCGTTCATCTTAAAAGGGATTTTCGTGTACGGCAGTTCCGTTATACCAATTGAAGATGATGCCATTCCTGAAATGATTATTGGAATTTCATCCAGCGGGCCTTTGGCCAACTCCTCTATTTGTGAAAGCAATATATTTTTATAAAAGTTAATCCTTTCACTAAGGCCGCTATTCAACCATTCATTATAAACAACAGCAATCCCTTTGCCTTCAGTAGTTTCAGCGATCAGCGAAACATCTGTTACATTAATGAGCCTTAACCGGAAAGAACTTGTTCCCCAATCGCAACTTAAAATTTGTTTCATCATTATTGGTTAATCAATTATTATTCTTTCAACCTTTCCAACCAGGAAAACATAGCTTAGTGCCCCAACCAGGGCAAGAGCGCCGATAAAAATAAGCGCAGGAGAAAAGTCGCCGTTCTTTACAAGATATCCAATTACAATGGGCACAACAATCGTAGCCAATCCGCCAATAAAATTAAATGTTCCGCCAGTTAAGCCTATTAAATTTTTTGGAGCAAGCAGGGAAACAAAAACCCAGGTAATTGATGCAAGGCCATTACCGAAAAAAGCAAGAGACATATAAAATATTACCCATTTGGGATCCGTAACATAATTGGCTCCGATGATGGAAATAGAAAATAACAAACCAATTACAACAGGCGCCTTTCTAGAAAGCGCAGGGGATATTTTTTTTTTAATGAGGTAATCTGACAGGAAGCCCGAAAATAAAACGCCTGCAAATGCACTTAGAAATGGTATTGATGCGTATAACCCTGATTGTATAAAATCCATTTTCCTGTAATCAACGAGGTATTTGGGAAACCATGTGAGAAAAAATAATAAAGTACCACCTACACAAAACTGTCCTAAATAGATGCCCCACAATTTTCTTTTTGAGAGGATAAGCGCCAGGTTTTTCCATTCAAATTTTTTATGCGCTTCACCTCCCTTTTCCCGGTTCAAAATGCCGCCACCTTTTTCTATATAATCAAGTTCTGCCTCATTTATTTTTTTATGCTGCAGCGGAGGACGATAAAAAAAATACCAGCTAATGCCCCATAAAACTCCAATGATACCGGAAATATAGAACAACCCACGCCATCCTGCATAAACCTGGATGTAAGTGAGTACAGGAGTTAAAAACGCAAGACCAATAAATTGACCAGATGTATAGATGCCGATAGCCGAAGCTCTTTCACTCTCGGGAAACCAACTGGTAACTATCCGGTTGTTCATAGGATAAGCAGGCGCCTCAAATGCACCAATCAAAAAACGAAGTATCATCAATGTAATAAACCCTGCTATGAAACCTTGCGCTATTGTGGCAAGCGACCACATAATTAAAGTAATGCTGTATAATAATCTAACGCCGAAACGATCTGCGAGTATGCCTCCGGGAATCTGCAAGGATGCGTAGGTCCAGCCAAAGGCTGAAAAAACGTAGCCCATTTTTATCGAATCAAGATTTAATTCTTTGCTGATGAAAGTACCCGCTACTGAAATATTACTGCGATCCATATAATTGATTACAACATTTACAAATACTGCTGCCAGTATTGCGTGCCTTACCCTTGAAGCCGTAGCATCATTTTTCATTATCAAGCATTTTTACATCATCCGTTATTGAACCGTTATTCAATTATTACAGCAACAGCATTTCTTTATTAAATTAAATTTTTATTAAGAAAAAATATTTACCAATGTCAATAAAGAAAAAATATATAAGTCAATCGGCTTTAAAAACAGTGCCGCCGCGATAAAATCCACTTCGGTACATGGTGTTCCAGTGATCTTCTATGTCCATTGGATTTTTGCCAATAAGATTTTCCATAAAGGCTTCTACCGCTGCTTTTACAGTGGACGCTTTGCCTTCTACAATCGGCTCGCCCCAACCAACTAAACCCTCATCAGTTACTATTTTTAAAAAGAGCCAGCGAGGCGGTACCAGGAACAGCTTATAATTCTTAATCTTCATAATCAGAATATTATTTATTAAACATTTCGCAACGCTTCGGTGATGTTTTTTTCAATTGCTTTATAATTTTTTGCAGCAATTAATTCTCTTGATGCGAACCAACTTCCGCCTATCGCAATCACATTCTTTAATTGCAAATAATCTCTCATGTTATTAATATTTACTCCGCCCATGGGAATAAATTGAATACTCAACTGTTCATAAGGTCCCTGCAATGCTTTTAAAAAAGAAACACCGCCCAGTTGTTCAGCAGGAAATATTTTTTGAATCGTATAACCGAGTTCATGAGCTGATTCAATTTCTGAGGGAGTCATTGCGCCGGGTATAAAAGGGAAACCTTCCCGATTAGCTTCATTACATACCAATTGATTAAGCCCGGGCGCCAAGCCAAACTGCGCACCTGCATTTATAGCTTTATGTAAATGATTGATTGAAAGTAACGTGCCTGCGCCTACCTTCATTTCAGGAAAATTATTTCTAATAGCAGTAATAGCGTTTTCAGCTATGCCTGTTCTGAATGGAATTTCCATTACATTCAAACCCGCTTTCAATAAAGCTCCAGCTACAGGCAATACATCTTCTTCGCTGGCAAAAGTTATGGCAGGCAGTATTTTTTTCTCAAACGCAATGGATAAAGAAAAATCAGGCATGTTCTGTTTAGTTGGATCGTGTCGCAAAAAAATCCAGCCATCGATAATTAAAACTTACCAATAAATTTTATTCGGAAATAAGAAAAATTAATTGGAAAAATAATGATCAATTTTCTTTTGGCCTGAACTAAAAATAAAACAATATCAGTTATAAAATAAAGAATACCGAAAGTTTTTATATCACCGCGAGTCGCTCAGTGCATTTTAAGATTTGAAATAAAAAAGGGATTTTTTGTAGTTTAAAAGTTTTTAATTGTTATTATGACAATTAAGATTGTGCCTGGGAAAATTGCATAAATAATTTGAATGTATTTTGCAGATACAATTATGTAAGAAACAACATCTGAAAAATGATTTCCGGAAAATGCGTTTATGTCACGTTGTTATCATTATTCAGGTGGGTGTTCCATCTCCTTTTCGCAAGTCCACTCTAACCTCCCGTGCGAGGCCTGGTCTGACCAACGGTATTCCGGCATAATCTTCTATTTATTGTTTTATTTGCGCCATTCAAAATCCTATACGTTGGACTAAAGGAAGATTTCAATTTATTTTTTATTCGTTAACCTAACCTCATTCTATTTTAACCACGCCTTCTGCTAGTGCCGGAAAGAGTAAAAACATTTTAGCATCATGCCGGGGGTATAATAAACCTTTCACTTGATGCAAGTGATTTCATGGGGTCGTGCGGACACGGACCCGGGGAGTGGTAACAACGATTCAACGATTAGCAGATATTTTCAAAATACTGTTTTGTTTTTAGCCACCTTACCAGTAAGTATGACAACAAACCTAAGGGCGTAAACACAATCGTAACCAGCAAGATGATAATTACTGAACCATAAGGGATGCCATGTTTTGCTGCATTGTTCTTTATCAACATGCCTATAACCAGGTCTATTCCCACAATGTGCGCCCATGCAGCGTCGATTAACCAGGGATTGGAGAATATTTTGGTTACACCTTCAAAAGTTGAGAAGCCGGCAAGACCGCCTGCTTCTCCAATATGAGCAAAATTGAAATAAGAATAAGCAACCGCCAGCACAGCAACAATAATACATACCAGAAATTTATCAGCCCCTTTCCAAAACCGGCTGATGATTAGAATTAATATCCAGCCTATGGCAGAAACAATATTGATTAGGGTAAAGAATATGGAAGGAGTCATAAACTTCAGTTTATTTTTTTAAAATAATATCCTGTAAACAGGAGTTAATAAATTTTACCGGGACGTTCCCGGTATATCAAAACAAACCACAAAATTATTAGGGAACGATTGCTGCGTAATACCTGTTCCGTTTCCGGTAATGCCTTTTTCTCTTCGTACATTTTTTAGCCTGAGAACGGCCATTGTAAATTCGGATAAGGTTACTGCGTTAATATATTTTCCATAGCATTCATGTAGGGCGTAGCCATAATTCATATAAACTGCATTGCGGTTAGGAATGAATGTCTTGGGATCGGGAAATGCCTCAGGATCAAACATGGCGCCGGAAGTAAGTGCAAACACCTTGCTTTTTGCCGGTATCTTATATTTTTTTTGCCCATTGCCTGTTAAGGATTGTTCTGTTTTACAATAGCGGATCACGCCTGGCTGTGCGGGATTAAAACGCAATGCCTCGTTTACAATACCATACATTTTCTTTACATCATACGCCTCTGCAACTTCAATCGCATGTTGCATAGCATCGGGCCTGTTCAATAATTCATCAAGGATCAATACAGCCGCTTTGTTCGTTGTTTCAAAAATACCGGTGAGCAAACCACCAATATTTCTTTGCAACACATCATCATCAACCCATTCATAGCCGCTTTCATGCGACATGATTATGAGACGGTTCAATAAATTATCATCCAGTATTTTGCCATCTTTCAATTCCTGTTTTCTTTTTGCTATGATTTTAAGTAATAGTTCTTTTCTCTCGATAGATGCCTGGAGTGCCGTTTCGAAAATTTTTTTCTTGTTGAAAAAATTCAGGAAGAGATCATAAAAAATAGCACGCATCCAGCGTTTCATATCCCTTTCATTTTCGGATGGTACCCCAAAATAATGATCTAACAGGCGTACTAAAACCACTTTGCATAAACTATTGGCAACATCTATCTTGCCATAGCGGGCTGCATTGTTAGTAATCTCTTCCGAAGATGAACGCACAAAATTTTGAATGATCAGCATGTCATCTTTTTTCGTGGCTTTCATCACAAAGTCCCTTTCACGGTTAAACTGCGGATTGCTTCTATCCATACCCAGGTAGAAAGCTCCTTTCTGATCCGACATTTTTTTTGAGTTGATCTCCTCTACGGTAAAGTCATTATCACGCTGCATCATGTCCACTAACAGGTTGTTCCGGTTAACCAGTAATATTTTTACGAATGGTATTTTTAAAACAGGAAATTTTTTCTGCAGGCGATAAAATGTTTTGTATTGCTTTTTTTTGAG
>CBIGQT010000121.1:0-7631 GCA_966191655.1 uncultured Ginsengibacter sp. | reverse complement strand
TTACAGGAACTCTTTGTGCACCGCCATCAAGCTTACCCTTAAGCTCAGGCAATACAAGGCCGATGGCTTTTGCAGCGCCGGTACTATTAGGAACAATATTGGCTGCAGCAGCTCTCGCTCTTCTTAAATCGCCTTTTGCATGTGGAGCGTCCAAAGTATTCTGGTCGTTCGTGTAGGCGTGTATGGTAGTCATAAAGCCAACCTTAATTCCAAAACTGTCATTCATAACTTTTGCCATAGGCGCCAGGCAATTGGTAGTGCATGAGGCGCATGAAATAATAGTTTCACTTCCATCAAGAATATTATGATTTACATTAAACACAATTGTTTTTAAATCACCCGTTGCCGGAGCTGATATTACTACTTTTTTTGCGCCGGCTTTAATGTGTGCTTCTGCTTTGTCTTTATCAGTAAAAAAACCTGTGCTTTCTATAACAACATCCACATCATGGGCTCCCCATGGAATTTGTGAAGGATCTTTTTGTGCGTATATTTTTATTTCTTCTCCATCAACCACAATCGCATTATCTGTATGTGTTACTTTACCATCAAATCTTCCCTGGGCGCTATCGTATTTTAATAAATGCGCCAATACTTTAGGGCTGGTTAAATCATTTATTGCCACAACATCTATTCCTTTCATGTTATGAATTTGCCTGTAAACCAAACGGCCAATTCTGCCAAAACCATTAATAGCAACTTTAACTGTGCTCATAATTATAATTTTATTTTAAAAATTGAGTTGCAAATTTAAGCTTTGTCAAAGATAATTTGGGGTAAAAAATTAAACCCGTTTAATATATTGTTTTTTTATATGTAGAATTTTTTTTTACCAGGTACCTGAAAAGTTACCTGTTTTTGCCACTTACATATTTATTTCCTTTTAAATAAAACCTGTAAGGAAGTAATGCATCTGCACCGGCGGTTTCAACGCCAATTCTTGCGCTTGTTCCAATTTGTTCTGAAGGGATTTTTATATTGTCGTCGAGTAAATAAATTTTATTTCCAAGCAAATGATTACCCGAATGATGCTTAAAAATTCCTAAAGCTTTGCCAACATTTCCTGGTCCTCGTGTGAGAGTTTTATCTAAAGTTATTTTGCCGGTTCTTTTTAGCATAATATCAATTCCTTTCATCGGTTCAACAGCTCTTATTAAAACGGCATCAGGAATATCTTTATCATTGGTTACAATATTCATCATTTGGTGAAGCCCATAACATATATACACATACGCAGTTCCCGCAGCGGCGTACATGTGTTCATTACGTACGGTTCTTTTGCCGCCAAATGAGTGTGAGGCTTTATCAGTAACAGCAACGTAAGCTTCTGTTTCAACAATTCTCCCGGAAGTAATGTTGTTATCAAAATTGGTTACAATTATTTTTCCTATTAAATCCTTTGCTATTGCTACAACATTTTTACGGGCATAAAAAGATAGAGGGATTTTCTTCATAAGAATTATTTCATTACATCATCAAATTAAAACTTTCGGCACAAACTAAATTATATTATCTAAGTTTGATAATATCATAATACAATAGTATTGCTTGAAGAAATAATTATATCTGTCAAGGCATATTTTAAGGCCCACAATTTTATTGTTAAATATAAGTTGTGGAAATGGATATTGATACCAGGTATTTTCTATGCCATATTATTTGCATTTGGTATCTACATTTTTTCTCAATCATCAGCACATGTTATTGATTATTTTTTTTCAAAAACAGGTTTGAAGCCCTGGCTTCAAAAAGAGCAGGATGGCTGGCTCCGGTTTATTTTTATTTTTGGACAGCTCATTTTACAGATGATATTGATGCTGTTTTATTTCTCATGGTTTAAATATTTGTTTCTTATAATTGGTTCACCTGTATTTGCATGGCTCAGTGAAAAAACACAGGCCATTATGAATAATACAAATTATCCTTTTGATAACAGAAAATTTCGGAAAGATATTTCGAGAGGTATTCAAATTGCTTTGCGTAATGCATTGTGGCAAACGGTATATTTAATTTCGATATTGCTTTTATCGCTTATCCCTGTTGTTGGATGGGCTTCCCCTGTATTGGCAATATTTGTTGAATGCTATTATTTTGGTTTTTCCATGCTGGATTATACTAACGGAAGAAAAGAACTTTCCCAGTCGGAAAGTATTGATTTCATTGGCGATCATAAAGGGCTTGCTATCGGAAATGGGATGTGCTTTTTTATTATGCACGCCGTACCTTTTTTAGCGCCGGGTTACGCCATAGTTGCTGCTACCTTAAGTTTGCAGAAAAATGAAAATTAATTTTACTAAAACATTATAACGCTAATGATTTATTTAATTCCTTCTTTTTTGGCAGAAGATGCTGTTGAAACAATTCCGGCATATGTTTTAAATGCTGTTAAAGATTGCCAGGTAATTTTTGCAGAAAATGAAAGAACGGCAAGGCGTTTTTTAAAAAGCATTTCAAAAGAAATTGTGATTGATAATTTTGAATGGTTCGCAATCCATAAAACGGAAAAAGAACACATTGATATCTTCCGGCAAAAGATAAAAGAAGGAAAAAATATTGCTATCATTAGTGAAGCAGGGTGCCCCGGCGTTGCAGATCCGGGCCAGGCTTTAATTAATGAAGCCCAAAAAATGAATATAACGGTGAAACCTTTGGTTGGCCCAAGTTCTATATTACTTGCTTTGATGGCAAGCGGCTTAAATGGCCAGCATTTTTCTTTTGAAGGATATTTACCAATTGATACGATTGAAAGAAATAAAAAAATAAAACAGTTGGAAGAAGAATCGTCAAAAAAAAATTGTACGCAAATTTTTATTGAAACACCTTACCGCAATAACAAATTATTTGAAACTGTTTTACAAAATTGTAAAGCTGAAACCCAACTATGCGTTGCATCGGAACTTACTTCCATCAACGAATGGATAAAAACAAAAACCATAGCTGACTGGAAAAAAGAAAAACCAGATCTTCATAAGAAACCGGTAATATTTTTATTATTAGGATAAATGTTTATTTATAATCCCGAACTAAACAAATCCAGGTCTTTGGAATTTGAATAAGGTTGTTTCCCTAAATGTTTATAAGCTTTTGGTGTAACCTCACGGCCTCGCGGAGTGCGCATTAAAAAACCTTCCTGTATTAAAAAGGGTTCATATACTTCTTCCAGTGTTCCTGTTTCTTCGCCAACGGCTGTTGCAATGGTGGTAATACCAACAGGGCCTCCTTTAAATTTTTCTATAATGCAACTTAATATGCGGTTATCCATTTCATCTAATCCATATTCATCTACGTTTAATGCTTTCAATGCATGCTCTGTTATAGCAAGATCAATTACGCCGTTTGATAAAACCTGTGCAAAATCTCTTACTCTTCTTAAAAGGCCGTTGGCAATTCTTGGTGTTCCGCGGCTTCTTCCGGAAATTTCTTTAGCTGCGTCTGATGTAATTTTTGTATTTAAAATAGAACAGGAACGTAAGATTATTTTTTGTAAAGTTTCAGCATTGTAATATTCCAATCTTGATTTTATGCCGAAGCGGGAAAGTAAAGGAGCGGTAAGCAAGCCGCTTCGGGTAGTAGCGCCAATTAAAGTGAATGGGCTGAGATTTATCTGAACGCTTCTTGCATTGGGGCCGGTGTCAATCATAATATCAATACGGTAATCTTCCATGGCAGCATACAGGTATTCTTCAACAACATTACTGAGGCGATGAATTTCGTCAATGAACAATACATCATTCGCTTCCAGGTTGGTAAGAAGTCCGGCAAGGTCACCCGGCTTTTCAATAACAGGCCCGCTGGTCTCTTTAATATTCACTCCCAGTTCGTTAGCTACAATGCGGCTGAGAGTAGTTTTTCCCAGACCGGGAGGCCCGTGAAAAAGAATATGATCCAGCGCTTCATTGCGTAATTTGGCGGCTTTTATAAAAATTTTAAGGTTCTCAATTATCTGGCCTTGGCCACTAAATTCTTCAATTACCGCCGGGCGAATGTTGTTTTCAAATTCTTTATCCGCCGGTGACAATATTTCCTTGTCAGTATTTAAATTTTGATTGGGCATTTGTTATCTTTATCAGCCCTGTAAAACTAAAACTTATTTGCTACACCTTTGGTAAATTACGAATTGCGGCTAAAATGAATGTTCAGCATAATCGAAAACTAATTTTAAGTGATCAAAATGAACCTTTCACCAACCCATTTCGCCATTAATAAAAAGGTGTATTCAATACACATTATTAGAAGCTAAATTTGCTTATGCGTAAAACAACTCTGCGTTATTGGATGTGCCAGGTGTTAGGGTGGGGCGGATGGACATTACTTACCTTATTTATTATCGTTTTTTATGCCAGCGATTACTATCTTAAGCCAATAGAAAAAAGAAATATCTTTTTTGCTGTGCTAATTATTGAACTTCTTTGGTATATACTGGCTACCCATGTATTACGGTTTGTTTTAAAAAAAATACACTGGATAAAACTATCATCTAACAGTGTTATAGCTTTGTTTATAATCAGTGTTCCTCTTATTGGTCTCTTAAGCTTATATGGCGCTAAATCTACCGCCCTGGTTACAGGGTATTCCTTGATAGAATATGATAAAAGCGCTGGTCTTAAATCTGCTGTCACAAAAGAAAAAGCTCTAAGTCTTACAGGAACTGATTATTATATTGACAGTGACAAAAATTCTGAAAATTACCTGGCGGCACAAAATATAAAGAAAAGCACAGGTTGGTATAGAGATAATCATGGAAAATGGCAATACGAAGATCCGGACAAAGGCCGTTTCTGGTGGAATCTTATAACAACTTTTATTTTAATAGCCTTATGGCTCTTGTTATATATGGTTTGGCATTATCTTGAACGAAACCGCAAAGATGAGGTTGATAAATTAGGTCTTGAAAAAACGGTGAAGGAACTTGAGCTTAACACTATAAAATCGCATATTAATCCTCACTTTATTTTTAATTCTTTAAACAGCATCCGTGCACTTGTTGATGAAAATCCGCAGCGGGCAAGAACAGCTATTACGGAGCTTTCGAATATTCTGCGAAGCAGCATGCAGGTTGAAAAAATGGAAACGGTTCCTTTACATAAAGAATTGGACATTGTAAAAGATTATCTCGCCCTGGAGCACATGAGGTTTGAAGAAAGATTGCGAATAGAAATGGATATTGATGAAGACACCTTAGAGCAACCCGTGCCACCAATGATGTTGCAAACACTTGTAGAAAACGCAATAAAGCATGGCATCAGTAAGAAAATTAAAGGAGGAGTCGTTAAAGTAATTTCAAGGTTTACGGATCATCATTTTGAATTGATTGTACAAAATACAGGGGCTCTTGAAGGAGATATTCCGCAGGAAGGCTTTGGCTTAAAAAGCACCCGTGACCGGCTGAAATTTTTATTCCAGGGAAAAGCTGATTTTCAAATCAAAAAGATAAACGGTAGTGAAGTAGAGGCAAAAATAATAATGCCGGTATCTTATTGATTTTTTTAAAACTAAAACCTTTCAAAAGCAAAATCCACTTACTTTGCTATTGAGAAAATTTCTTTCAACATCATAAATTTTAAAACTATGCAAAAAGCAATCATAATTGACGATGAGCGCCTTGCCAGGAATGAGTTAAAAAAATTGCTCCAGGAATTTCCTGAGGTGGAAGTGATAGGTGAAGCGGCGAATGCAAATGAAGGAATTGAAAAAATTGAAAGCCTGAACCCTGACATAGTATTTCTTGATATACAAATGCCCGGAAAAACAGGCTTTGATATGCTTACACAAATTGAAAAAGCGCCACACGTAATTTTTGTAACCGCTTATGACGAATATGCTTTAAAAGCATTTGAAGTAAATGCATTGGATTATTTAATGAAACCTGTTGAGCCGAAAAGGCTTGCTGATGCTTTATTAAAAGTGAGGCAAAAAGATGAAGAAGAATTACTCTCTTACAATAATCGTGGCTTGCTTCATGAAAATGACCAGGTATTTGTTAAAGACGGCGAGCGATGCTGGTTTGTAAAACTTTCTGACGTGCGTCTTTTTGAAAGTGTAGGAAATTATGCAAAGGTTTTCTTTGGAAATAATAAGCCACTTATTTTAAAATCGCTCAATGCCCTGGAAGAAAGATTAGATGATAAAGTTTTTTTCAGGGCAAACAGAAAACATATTATCAACTTGAGAATGATTGATAAAATAGAACCTTATTTTAACGGCGGTTTATTGCTTGATTTGGTTGGAGGAGAAAAAATTGAAGTAAGCAGACGGCAGGCCGTGAAGTTTAAAGAGATGATGAGTTTGTAAGTTTGGGAAAGTTCCGGACTTTACAAAAGTTAGTTATAAGAATGCATTGTTTTATGAAAAAAAATCTTTCCATCTTTGCGATTGCCTTGTGTATCTCCTGCAACAATAACGATTCGGTAAAACCTGTTTCTGCATCAGTTTTAAATACAGACAGTCTTCATAAGTTAATGGAACAATATGCTCCTGGTTTAGGTGAAATTATGGGTGGCATTCAAACACACCACGCCAAACTTTGGTATGCCGGAATAAATGATAATTGGAAATTGGCTCAATACGAAATTGATGAATTAAAAGAAAGGTTTGAACAGGCAAGAGATATTGAAACCGCAAGGCCCGAAGTAAAAATGATCCCGATGATGTACCCTTCAATAGATAGTATTAACGATGCTATCAGCCATAAAAATTTGGCTCAGTTTAAATCAGGTTTTCAGTTGCTAACGGCTTCCTGCAACAGTTGCCATGCTGCTAATAATTTTGAGTTTAATGTAATTACTATTCCCACAGCGCCACCTGTGAGCAACCAAGATTTTAAAGTGCATTAGGCGTACAAATCAAGAAGGTTTTTTAGGACTTTATTTCCGATTTTATTTGTTCTTTTGACATTGCCGGAAATTGTTACGAGAAGTTATGATTTTTGAGTACAGAAATAATTGGTCCTGTGTTTCAAATTAAATCAATGCATTTACAAGTGTTTTCTTTTTCTTTTCTGTAATTAAAGAAAGGCTATTAATCTTTTTTATTGTATTAATTTTTGCCTTGGCAATATCATAGTTCATTTGCAAACGCAATAAAACTTTAGGATCAATCTTTAAAACTTCTTCTAATTTTAATGCAAACTGGGGCGTGCAATTTCTTTTCCCTTTCAGAATTTCATTAATAATATTTGTTGCAACACCCGTAAGTTTAGATAATTCTCTTTGAGAAATTTTCCGGTATTCAATTTCTTCTTTTATCAATTGCCCCGGGTGATACAAATGCGGTGGGTAATTAACTTTATTCATAATGTTTTGAAATTTCTATAATTAAAATTTTTACAACGTCTTCATTTATGGGCTCGACAATTAGACGATACTGATCATTTAATCTTATAGAAGACAACCCCGATTTATCTCCTTTTAATTTTTCGAAATGCAATGATTTGAATGTATACAAATCTGTTATTTTTTCAATTGATTCCAGAAGCTTTATTCTGTTTTTGTACTGTTGAACTAAACTTTTTTGGAAGGGCAATTTGCCTTTAATATTTTCTACAGGAATTAAATAGAGCTGTTCTAAATCAGTTGTTTTAAACAAAACCTGCATTATATAAAGGTAATAAAATTTACAAGGAGTGTAAATTA
>CBIGQT010000120.1:0-7633 GCA_966191655.1 uncultured Ginsengibacter sp. | reverse complement strand
CTGCAAGGCAGAAATTTACTCCGCCCATACAGATTTTTAATACCGGAATTTTTGAGACACAGTTTGTAGCAGCCGCAAAAAAAGCAACAAAAAAGACTTCGGCCTCAAAAGCAAAGGCAGCAGCAACGGCTGCGGCAAAACCAATGGCTGCTTTTGAAGTTGTCAATATTGCAATTGATCATCCTTTCATTTCTGGTCTTGTAAATGAGTTCCAGGCAACAGCTTCATATACAAAAGGAGATACTTTATCAAGATTATGTTCACCTGCAGATGGTACGGTTGGCAGTTATTATATCAGCAGCATAAAGGCAAATAATGGAAAATTTATCAATCCTGATCCTAATACTCCTCTCAATAGTGCACTTTTTGAATTTGCAGACAGCGTGGAAAGTATGTTGCAAGTCTTGATGACTCATGATCTTTCAACATTAGACACCACTGCTTTCAAAACATTGTACACAACGTTTGAAAAAGCCACCAATACGTTGAAAGCGATTTTATTTGGACTAATAAGTAATCTTGAGAACAAGGATAACGTCAACGATCTGGAAACAGATTATTTTCTTGACTTGCTTATAAATAATGCACAAACCATTTTGCAAACGTGCATTGTTGAAAAACTGGAAGCATTAAAAAATGAATACCTGCGCAGAGTGGCTCAATACCGGTTGGCAAAAAATTTCAATTACTACTTTAAAAAACATGGTGGCATTGAACACAAAGCCGGTGTGCCAAGAGCAGGTACATTTATTTTGGTTTATCATGAAGAAAGAAAAAATCGTTTTGTTGACGTTAGTTCATTATTTATTAATAAAGAACTAAGTGATGTTTTGCTGACAAACTTCCGTGAATTGTTGCAACCTGATGTAGACCTCGATACACAGGAAGCTAAAACAAAATTACTTGCAGTAACCACTTTGTATAAAGATCCTTCTTTGTATTTGCGTTTTAAAAATGTAATGCAGGAATATCTTGATAATTGCAATGATCTGCCTCCCGACAAAAAAAATCAGATCACAACCATTATTAATCAACCACCAGACAATCCAACGCATCAATTAACCGATGGAATGATCATTGCAGATTTTTATGTGCCGTATATGTGTTGCAGCGATTGTTTACCGATTGCTTATATATTACCACAAACGCAGGAACCGGATCCACTGCAAGTTTCACAAAGTGATCCCGTTTGTGACCAGGAAGGCAAAAATTTTACCGTTAGTCTTACAGTAACAGGCGGAGTTGCACCTTATTCGTACACCGTAAACAATGCCACAACTTCAAACAATCAAATAGTAATAGCGAGTGGCAATCCCGATACAGATGTAATTATTAAAGACAATTCAAATCAAACTATTACTACAACAATAAAGAGCCATCAATGTCCGCAGCCATGCAATTTGCCCTGCAATGGTTTATCCGAAAATTGTAAATATATTTTGTGGTTACCTAAGCCAAAAGATACATTAAAGGATGCTATCAAACACACAACTCAAAGAGCTCTTTTGACATTGACTGATGAAAACGGAACTGATACACAGATATTGCTTACTGAGATTTTCCAGGGTATTATTGATAAAGCGAAAATCACAGAAAAGAATTTTGATGGGATACTTGCAAAACTTATTAATGCAATAAATGAACAAGTCAAAGCAAAAGCTCCTAACTTTTTAGGCAATGATCAGCCAATGTTTACTTACGATGCGCAAATTCCGGACAAGTTTCAAAACCTGACTCTTGATATTGAAAAGTTCACTTGTCATAATGTAAAGCTCGAGATAGTTGCTTCAATTGTTTATACTACGCAGGGCCAGTTGAGTTTTGTTGTTTTTGCAACCTATGACAATAAAGGAGTCTTTATTCAAATTCAAAGTGAACAGCAAAATTTTGAGTTTAATGTTCCGAAATTTGATTGTACTTCTATTGATAAATGCGCTGGAACGAATAATAAACTATGCAAAGATCAATTGCAGGTAAAGGAAATTAATTTTAACAGAGACCCTGCGGGAAATCTCACGTTTACCTTTACTACGGCTCCTGGAGTTCCTACATTCGATAACTATTTCTGGTATTTCCATTTCGGAAATCCGATTTATTCAACGAATGCAACTCCCGTCATTTCGGTGCAAAATCTTAATCCGTTCTTTATACGCGTAATTGGTATAAATTCTGCAACCGGCTGTTATGCTATTCTCGAACAAACCTTTAACCTCGGATAATGAAAATGTTGCAACATTCACATATTATCCAACAGCAAAACATCGAAATACAATTCGAAAATTTTTCAGATGGTATAGGCATTCAAAATGATATAAAAGATATTTTCTATGAAAAACTGCTTCCCGGAATGGAAAATCTTTTTGATGAAATAACTGAAGAGAAATATTCCATTTCTATTGAAAAACTTGAAATTGATTGCGGTTCGCTCAACAGCAGTTACTGGAAGGAAGAATTAGTTAAAGAAACATTGCGCCACCTGCGAAACGAACTGATCGTTCATCATAAAAAAGAAACAAATGACACTGAGATTAATAAAGCTAATTCCTTATCACCAGATTCATTTCATAGTTTTTTATTCTTTCTCGAAAAAGGTTTCCTGCCATGGAACAGCCGGATAGATTCTATGAAAGAGTTAGAAGAATCAATCGATAAAAAATTAGAAGGAAAAAGATTTCATGAAAAATTAAAAGCGTTGTTTAAAACAAAAACTTTTACCATAGATAGATTGTTATATAATTTTTCTGATAATTTCTTTTTCAAATTACTGGAACAGTTAGCAGAAAATAAAAAAGAATCATTGGAAAAAATTAACCAGGTTTTAGATAGTGAAAAACTGACCGGCCATAAAAACCATATTGCCCATTCTTTGTTATTAAAAATTTTCGGAGATGAGCATGCGGATCCTGGCAAGCAATTTTATGCATCGCTGCAAAGCGCTATTGAAAATGAAGAGAAAGAAAAGCCAATAAAAAAAATAGCCAAAGCAACAACAAAAAATAAAGAAACCGATTCTATCTATATTCAGAATGCAGGATTAATAATTTTGCATCCCTTCCTTTCTGAACTATTTACAAGGCTTGAACTCCTGGTTGATAAACATTGGAAAGATATTTCATCACAACATACGGCGGTGCAGGTTCTTGAATTTTTAGTTTCGGGTAAAGAAGAATTTCCTGAATTTAATTTACCGCTAAACAAAATTTTATGCGGACTTGATATTTCTGAAGTATTAGAACCTGTTGAAGAATGGCCAACTTTAATAAAATCTGAATGTGAAGATCTGTTGGCTGAAGTAATTCGCCATTGGCGTATTTTAAAAAATACAAGTGTTGAAGGATTAAGAGAAACTTTTCTACAACGCAATGGAAAATTAACCCGGGCTGATAATGGATGGTTATTGAATGTAGAGCAAAAAGGAGTAGATGTTTTATTGAATAGTCTGCCATGGGGAATTGGCGTTATAAAATTGCCATGGACAGATGATACGTTTTTTGTTGAATGGATTTAAACTGAATAAATGCTCATACACGCAACACCGGAGAAATCGAATAGTTTATCTTTTATAAACAGAAAGAAGCAGCAGCCTTTTTTTTCTCCGGTAATTATTCAGGCAAAACTTACCATCGGCCCTGTTGATGATCCTTATGAAAGAGAGGCCGATGCGATGGCAGATAAAGTGATGCGGATGAGTGATGGAGAAACATTGCAAACAAAACCTTCCCCTATCAACATCCAGAGAAAATGCGCACATTGCGAAGAAGAAGAAGAAGAAAAATTACAACGCAAAGAAGATAACGAAGACAATCAACTATTATATAGAAAGCCAATTGCTGATTTGCCTGTTCAAAGAAAATGTGCTGCATGTGAAGAAGAAAAAAATATTCAGCCAAAAAGATCTACAGGTGGTTCTGTCCCTGCTGTTACTCCGTTTGTAAATCATGTTTTGCAATCATCGGGACATCCTTTAGAAATGGGAACACGTTCCTTTATGGAATCAAGATTCGGGTATGATTTCAGCAATGTACAAATACATAATGATTCATTGGCGCATCAATCATCTGCGGACATCAATGCATTAGCGTACACGCATGACCGTCATATTGTTTTTGGTGCAGGGCAGTATCAGCCAAACACCAATTCAGGTAAGCAATTGCTTGCACATGAGCTGACGCATGTCATGCAACAAAAGGAATATTCGCAAAAGGCAGGCCTGATCATGCGCCAACCGCTTCCGCCCGGTAGAAGTACAACAATTGATTCAAATGGGAAAAAATATATCATAACAAGAGACTACAAATTACTCACCGCTGAAAAAGAAAAAACTTTGCCTCCATCTGCGAGGTTCGGTGCGGATGCTAAAAATGTATTTATAAACATAACGTGGTGCAAAGGCGAAAAAGGCAGCTTAAAGATCGGTGCTAACATTCCCCAACAAGCAACAGACCTTTTAAAAAGAATTGCAACTGATGTAGCAAATGGCGGAGGCAGCCAGGAAATTCGCAATGAACTTGAGAAAACAGACCTGACTCCATTTATTAATTTGGAAGTTGCAAAGTCTGGTTCCTGGAAGTTTTCTGTACAAACAAATGTAACAGTAGATTCCTCCGGTGTAAAACAGGTAGGTGGTTCTGTTGTGATAGATACCGGCTCGATAAAAATTACAGGGTCTGTGTCCGGATCAAAAGATCAGGGAGTAACGGGCTCGGTTGGTGTAGAAGTCCCTTTAGGAAAAGGGCCTGAGAAGTTTGAATGCAAAACAGAGAAAATTAAAGCAAAATATAAACCGACCGATACCTGTGAATCGATCACTCCAGAGCATATTAAACCCGGCACTAAAAAGGAAACAACCGTTGATGACCAATCTGTGTATATCTATTTTGAATATGCAAGACCCGACATTGAACCTAAAAAAACAAAAGCAGAAATCGAAAAACTTAAAGGATTGATTGGTGGCAATTATTCCATAAAAAAAGTAATTGGTTATACTTCGCCTGAAGGTTTAACGGCTCCGGTAAAAGGATTCATGGGAAATGAGGAGCTATCAAAACAAAGAACAAAGGCTGCTTTCGACAAGGCAACCGGAACGTGCGACGATGTCAGCAAAATCCATCCTGAAATTAGTTGTTCCGGAATAACCAGCGAAACTGAGCAAATTCCCGGCAATGAGTTGTATACTTTAACCCGTGATACAAATGGGAAAACAGAAGAAGTAGAAGGAAACGAACTGGTAGAAAGTGCAGAAGAACAATTTTTAGAAAGCCCCGAAGAAAAAAGATTCACAGATGATCCTGATTTCAGAAAAAAACTTCAACGGGCCAAAACGTCAAAGCAAAAAGCAGATCTGATCTATCCTTTGCTGAGGAGAGCAAAAATTATCCTAGAAAAATCAAGCATTGTAGAAAAGCCTGACAATAAGATTGTGCCTGAAGACAGACAAAGCGTTGATTGTGATTCAATCCCAGGCTATGACCAGGTTAGACTAAACTGGGACGTCAATGACAATCTGGGATTTTAGATTTTGAGTTAGTTAAATAAAAATGATGAAAAAAGGAACATTCGCCATTAAAAATGTGGTCCATCTGAATAGAAGACGCAATGTAAATTCATCTTTCTTTAAAGCCACCGGTCGAAATACTTTTATTAATCCGCCCAATGATATTTACGAACAGGAGGCAGATGCCATGGCTGATAAAGTAATGCGAATGTCTGCAAACGAAAATATTTTTTTTCAACCATCAACAAATTCCATTCAAAGAAAATGTGAGCATTGCGAAGAAGAAGAAGAAAAATTGCAGCGTAAAGAATCTTTTCCAGGCGAAATGAATCTATCACCAAAAACAGAAAATTATATTAATTCGCTTGATGGTAAAGGAAGAAGTTTAAGTAATAATGAAAAGAATTTTTTTGAACCAAGATTCGGACATGACTTTTCTAATGTAAAAATTCATACCGGTTCAGAAGCCAATGAGTCAGCTAACGGTCTTAACGCACTGGCATATACGCACAATAATAATATTGTTTTCGGCCGCAATCAGTATCACCTCAATACTTCTGCGGGAAAAAGATTAATGGCGTATGAACTTACACATGTTGTACAAAACAAAAGAGCGTCAAAAAACCAGGTAAGGGCAAAAGATTTCAGCTCCACCGGCAGAGCTAATGAAGATACACCTGCTATTATTAACGCTGTTGTTGTAAAGAGTAATATGCTGCAAAAATATGTCGGGTTAGACAGAATAAAGGCTGCGCTGCTGAATTCTAAAAATTATAAAGTCATAGAAAAATATGAGTTGGAAGAATACGGTAAGAAATGCAAGCAGGGAGGTAGCTTGGACAGCGCCGGAGGATTCTTTTGCAGGGACGTACAGGATGTAAAGGATAAAAATTTAAAGGGAGATATTTTTGTAGTGCGTTACCTTGAACTGGCATATGTTATTCACGAATTCATGCATAAATTGTCAGGCCTTACGGTCAAGAATATTTTGGGTATATTTATTAATGAAGGCATAACGCAATATTTTACCGATCTTTTTCTAGCGGAAGGAAAGTATGATATTCTTACCGATCATGGTTACCTGGATAACTTAAAATGTGCCAATAAAATTGCTTCTAAAACAGACGAGGAAACAATAGCAAAAGCTTATTTTAATAATGATACGAAGCTGATGAATGATTTGCAGAAATTATTGCACCTTAAAAGTTTTAATGATGTGAAACCCTATTTTGATAATCATCAGTGTGTGCCTGAAGATTTATAAGTAAAACACATGTCAAAATTTTTATCCATATTAAAGAAAGAAGATGCAAAGAAATCATCTCGTCGGATTTTGGACCATGACAGGCGGGCATCATTTTTCAAACCAGTAATACAAGCTAAGCTGGTGGTCAATCAGCCCGGAGATTCGTATGAACAAGAGGCAGAAAACATGGCAAATAAAGTGATGAATGATGGCACACATTCATCGAGTCAAAATTATTTTTTCAAACCTTCAAATGTTCGGCGTAAAGAACCTGCATCAGGAAATATAAAGCCGCCGACTGAAACCGAAAATTATATCGGTTCATTAAATACTAAAGGAAGAGGTCTTACACAAAGCGAAAGGAATTTCTTCGAGCCAAAGTTCGGAAGTGATTTTTCTGATGTACGCATTCACACAGATGAACAAGCAAATGAATCCGCAGAAAATCTTCATGCGCTTGCATATACTCTGGGCAATAATATTGTGTTTGCAAACAATCAGTATGAACCGTCAACAGACTCGGGTAAAAAATTGCTTGCACATGAATTAACGCATGTTGTGCAGCAGAAATCCGTTTTACAAAGAAAAATGATCCAGCGCTTTCCGTGGCCTTATCCGTTGCACATGAGGAAAGAAGTAGATGAGAATGTAACTGAAACCATTTCTAATGCCCCGGCTGCTTTCGGTGCATGGAACGGAACTTTCAACTGGCAATCACGTTTTATGATACAACTTAATGCCATGATCGGACAAATATGGCTTGTGATGCGGCTTAGCACAACAGCGCCAAGAAACGTTCAAAGGGCCTGGGAGCGGGCTATTTATAATAAATGGAGCGGAAATAAATATTTGAAAAAACATTGTTTTATTTACATATTATACTAGGAAACGGT
>CBIGQT010000119.1:0-7633 GCA_966191655.1 uncultured Ginsengibacter sp. | reverse complement strand
CACGACGCTCTTCCGATCTACAAAAAAGTAATTGCTCTTCATCTTTAAAATGCTTTTCAAGATCTGCCTTAAAAAAGTAAACTACATATTTACTGATTCGTTCTGCATTTACGGCTTTTTCTAGGCCTTGCCTTATTTTCCAGGCCAGCAATAAACCAAAATGGTGATCCTTGGAAAATGAAACAATGGCCTGGTGCCTTTTTATGGGTGTCTGGTCTTTCATTTACTTAGTTGTTTTTCTATTTCCAATGCTTTCGGAAATAGAATATTGTTTTCAAGATGAACATGGATGTGTAAATCATTTTCAAATTCATCCAACGTTTTAAACAGGTAAGAATAACTCGCGCAGGCATCTTCGGGCAGCGAGTAATTTTTACTCAGTATCCTTATCTGGTCCAGTTTATTCCCCACTATCTCATGCTCATGCTCCATCATATTGATTGGATTTTGAACGGTACCAAAATGCGCAGCATGCAACGGCTGAGCAGTATTCTTTGCAGTAACCAATTCTTTGATATAAGGGAATAAGACTTTTTCTTCTTTGATCATGTGTGATGACAATTCTTCGCACACTTCATCTGTTAATTGACTGATTGCAAATAATTCAGGATGACGACCTCCGTGCACGCTTGCAACTTTCGATGAATAAGACCTTAGATCAGGAATTGTTTTCTTTACATAACTATGATGGGTATTCGCAATGTAGTCTGCCAGGAAATCAAGGCTCCATTCATTGTATGGCAATGGCCGTGATTCGGTTATATTCTTGTCAGCGGTTTGCAATTCCTGATCTACTTTTGTAACATCTAATCCTTTTTCCGCACAGGCTTCTTTCACTGTTTTCTTACCACCGCAGCAAAAGTCAAGGCCATATTTTTTAAATACCTCAGCTTTACGCAAATCCTTTGCTGCAATCTCCCCCAGGGTTTCATCGGCTTCTCCTGATATTTTTTTACTGATTTTTACCCTCCAAAATTGTGGCCCCTGTTCAAGATATTCCCAGTTGAAAATATTTCCTCTTTCACCCAATAGCTGGTAATAAAGTGGTTTGGGATCATGATCATTGTGTATGGTCAAACTCTCTCCTGGCTTTAATTCATCAAACCGAACAAAAATGGTAGGATGTTTTATTTTAGGTTCTATTTCGGTCACAATAAGAATGTTTTCTTTTTCCGCAGATTCCACTATTTTCTCGTCGGCTGTAGCAATTTTATTTTTTGAAATCTTTATTCTAAACAAATCGGGTCCTTGCTCAAGATAGTCCCACGTAAAAATATTTCCCCTGGTATTCTCTAGTTGATAATGTATTTTAATAGGATCATGATCATTGTGCAAAATCAGGAATTCACCCGGCTCCAAGGCATCAAACCGTGCAAAAATGGTAGCATGCTTTACCCTGGGATCCAATAAAGTAGCATCCAAAATATTTACATTGCCTTTTTCCAGGGACGCCTTTTTCTTTTTAGTAATTTTCACTCTCCATAATTCTGGCCCCTGTTCAAGATATTCCCAGGTAAAAATTTCTCCCCTTTCAGCCGCCAATTCATAGTAAAGAGGCTTGGGATCATGATCATTGAGTAAGGTTAAACTTTCGCCGGAAATCAATTCATCAAATCGTACAAAAATGGTTGGATGTTTTAGCTTTGGTTCCAGTAAGGTTACGTTAAGAATATTGTCTTGCTCTAATAAAGTTTCCATAATTAATATAATTTATAAGTTAATTGAATGCAAAGATAAGTATTTTCATTTAATAAAAGTATAAAAGTACTTTTATTCTTATTTTATGAATAAAAAGGATTGCCAAAAAAACCACACCTACTCAAAAACGCTTGTGAATATTCTTGAAACCGGCAATCCTGAAGAATTTAGAAATGATATGCGAAATCATTTAGAAAATCATTTCGTAAGGATCTTCCAATAACAAATCAACTGTCAATGTCACTTTCTTAATTGAAGGAAATTGCTGCACTTTTATTCTGCTCAGTGTAGGTATTTTTTATGATTCGAAATGCTTTTTCGTGACGTGCATCTTTGAAATGCTGTCTGTCTATGTCAGCATTTATTGGCTCCAAATTATTTAACCTTTGCAAAAGAGAAGACAAAGTTATCTCCTTAACGTTTATGTATCCGAAAGAATTCATTAAGTCAATAGTGCTTCTCAATATTTCATTCCGCAATTGACAATAATCGCTCGAAAAGGCAGTTGCGGGAGTATTAGTCATCTTTTTATTGTTACCAGATAAAAGATTGTTCTGCATGATAATAGCATCGGCACCAAGTGCAACAAGCTTTAACGCATCTAATGCAGTGTAAATTTTTGAAGCAGCCATAATTTTAATCTCCTTTGTTAATCCATATATATCTAAAGCTTTTGAAGCAAACAACAGGGCTTCATAGAAAGGCATACATAAGTTATTTTCATCGCAACAATCCTCAATAACAATATAATCGGGTATTATTTCTGTTTTACGAAAGGCATAACATATTTCATGAAATTCCTTCTTATCAGTAATGCAAAGCCTTATACCAACCGGCTTTTTACCGGACAGTTGCTTTAAAGAATCTAAAAATATTGCCATGCTTTCGGCACTACCGAATGCCGTGTGTTTGGTAATTGGTTTTAGAATGATGCCTGGATATTTAGAGCCAATTACAGCTCCTGTATAAATATTTCTCTTTGTAGAAACATTATGTTTTCTTACTGACTGCGATAATTTCAGCTCAATCATTTTCACACTTGAGTGGCTTGCATTTGATCTGAACAATTCAGGATTGAATTTAAAATTATGATCTCTGCAACCTGGATAGCCTGGAGCAATTTGCCATATAACATCATTTTCAGATTCGCTCTTATTATTAATATTTTCATTAATATGTTCACGATAATGCATCGAAAAACTATTGTCTTTACTGTCCTTGCTTAGATTAATTTCTTTGTAAATAAAATTAGAATTCTGATTTGCGGTGACTGCCTCAGCACAAATTATGCTGGAAAAATATGGCTGAGTACAATGGCTGTTTCCAAATAATACCTTTAATTCATTGCCGTTAATCCTGCCAGGAGGAATTACTTTATCCTTTCCATATAATTTGGCGCCATTAATATTTATTTCTTTATCCTCATCACCCTTTTTTGAAACTATCCTCTTATAATAAATTGCAAAAGCCAATACCGGAAGTGAAAAGAGCAATGTCCAATAAAAATCCGGGTTATCTATATAAGCAGTTTTTATGACCAAACCATTTATCAGTATAATCATTAAAAGGAAAGCGCTGCTAAATGAAAAAATTTTTTGTTTTTGAAACATGTTGACACAATTTAAAATTTAGAAAATGAGAAGAACTTATCTCCTTGGAAGCAGCCTTGTTTTGTTTCTTCTTAAAATTTCCTGCAAAACATCTACCGATTGGGAAACAGATCTGCGATAGCCAATGCTGCTTTTTTTTACATAATGATCGTAGCCCGGCACCACTAATCTTATTTCACATAATTTATTCTCAGGATTTTTACTGCTTCCTTTTCTTAGGATCACATTCGCACGGATAATGTTATTACATTGCCTAAACAATTTTTTTACTTTTTCCCTTACAAATGTTTCCAAATTTTTGCCTGCCTTAAAATCTATTGATTTAATAATAATATTCATAAAATTTATTTTATAATAGGAGAATAATTTAACGTGAAAATTTCCAATGGTTTATTTCGTCAAAACTAAGCCGCCCGTATTAGAAGGAGATTAAGACCAAATTAGAAAGCAATTAAAATTATTTGGGTCGCACATTTTCGGCAATGGGGAGTCGTATTAAAACAGTAGTTCCTTTCCCAACAATGGAACTAACTTTTATCTGGCCTTTGTGTAAATTTATTATGCGATAAACTAAGGGCAAGCCAACACCAAAGCCGGTAATTGATTTGCTATCTTCGGTCCTGTAGAATGGCTGGAAAATATTCTTCAAATCATTTTCAGAAATACCTTTACCATCGTCTTCGATAGAAATGATTATTTCTTTTGCCTCCACCGTTAATTTTATTTTTGCCAGATGGTCTGGTGAATATTTGCAGGCATTGGAAACAACATTTTTTATGGCTGTAAGTAGTAGTTCGGCATTGCCAAATACCAACAGCCTTTCTGCATTTTCAGGCAATTGATCAAACTGAAGTTTCACTGAATACTCCCTGTTCATTTTGGTAACCTCACCCGGAAGCTGCATCAGTATTTCATCAACCCTGATTGTATTTATTTCAATCCCCCCTTTAATACCAGATGCAGTTGCAAACTCTAATAATGTTTGTGTCAATCTGCTCAACTGGCGCACATCCTGGTAAACAGACTGCATTACGCCCCGGTATTCTTTGGCGTCCCTGGTTCTTTGAAGTGATACTTCAAGTTGGCTGGAGATTGAAGTGAGCGGAGTAGACAATTCATGGGAGGCCGACGAAATAAAACGCCGTTGCATTTCAAAACTCTTCTGGAGACGGTCTAATAATTCATTTAAAGTTTCAGTTAGGTAGTTCCATTCATCCCTGGCATTTCCAGATTTAATTCTATGTGCAAGGTTCTGTGCAGAAATATCTTTTACATCATCAGCAATCTTTCTGATAGGCATCAGCAAAATCTTTGAAAAAAAATATCCCGAGGTAAATCCAATTACATTGCCGCAGATAAAACTTATAAGTAAAATAATTTTAAGACGATTAAGATTTCTTTTTCCTTCTTCATCAAAAGCGGCAGCCAGTATAACCGGCCGGTTAATATTTTTGATATGGTAACAAGCAATGGCTTCCCTGTTTCCGACCGTAAAAAAATACATATTATTAATCCTCGCCTTATTCAGTATATCGTTTGTAACATGTAGAGTATCACTTGGGGTGTCACTATATGCATATATTCTTTGATTAAGAGAATTGTACACCTGAACGGTTTTGTCTCTCATTGGTATAACGGTAATCGAATCAATTTTCGTTATAAGTTTCTGGTCAAATATTCCAGGCTGATCAAGCATACCGGCGGTAGTTAAAGCGCGGTTGGTCAGATGTGCTTTAATGTCCTCTAACCTGATGCTATAAAAAAAATAATAAATAAATCCACAAAATACTGCAAGCAATAAGGACATTATAAGAGTAAAAAGCAATGTTATTTTAATTCTTACATGCATTAGTGGTCTTTTAAAATATATCCCATGCCAACGTGAGTCTGAATTAATTTGTGTTCAAAATGTTTGTCTACTTTATTACGGAGATAACTTATATAAACATCAATTACATTGGTGTTGGTTTCAAAGTCAACATCCCACACATTAATGGCAATATCTACCCTTGACACCAGCCTGTTTTTATTTCGAAGCAGGTATTCGAGCAATTGAAATTCTTTCGCGGTAAGATTGATTATTCTATCATTTCTTTTTACCTCTTTGCTATCAAGATTCATTTTCAGGTCAGCAGCTTTCAAAACATTTCCAACTGGCAAACTTTGGTTCATTGTACGTTTGAGCAGCGCTCTTATTTTCAAGAGCAGTTCTTTAAACTCAAATGGCTTCACCATGTAATCATCAGCCCCGGATTCATAGCCTTCAATTTTATCATTAAGAGCGCTCATAGAGGTGAGCATAAGAACAGGAATATGCTGGTTTTGTGAACGAATAGCCTTACATAGATCATAACCGTTCATACCAGGGAGATTTATATCAAGAATAACGAGATCAAAATCTTTAGCACAAAATAAATGATAGCCTAATTTGCCATCGTAAGCAACTTCCACATTAAAGCCAATTTCATCAAGCCCAAACTTGAGCGTATCAGCAATTTTTTTTTCATCTTCAACGATTAATATTCTTCTCTCCATAAATATAGAATAGTCTTTAAAAGAAGCAATTTACTTCTTATCATTTTAGATTAGAAAAAATCAATCTTTTCTAATCACATTCTAATGTTGCCTTAATGCCAGACTAATAACCCGTATTTAATTTTGGGTAATGAAATTAATATCATTAGGATTAAAATCACAGATATAATAAATACATAAAGACAGGTGATTAATTAAGAGCATTTAAAGAACCCAAAGTTAAAAAGTTTGATATGAATACTATACCATTTACTGAAACAGAAAGCGCCGTTGCTAATGAAAGGCACTATGACCTGGAAATTTTAAAAAACAAGGGTATTGATCTCAATCAAATTAAAACTGAAATAACCGGGGAAAACAGCAATGAATCTGTAAAGAGTGTACTTCAGCCGTTTAAAGTATTTAAGCCAACTTCAGGGAATGGCTTTGGCAAAGGGCAAACAGATTTCCTTATAGATTACATTATAAAAACACATCACGAGTTTGCTAAAAAAAGCGCTGCTGTTATTTATAATTTAGCACAAAAAGTTACGTACCGGCATTGTGATAATCATCCTGAATTGCTAACACTCAATAAAATTATCTTTTTATTCCTTCACGATTTATTAAATCAAATGAAAGAAGAGGAGCAATTCATCTTTCCTCGTCTCAGGCAAAAGGCAAACGCTATCAAATATACCATAATAAATGATACTTGCATTTCGCAATCGTTAGAGGGGGAAATAAAAGTGCTGCAAAATGAACATGCAAAGTCACTTATGTATCTGAAAACACTGCGCCAGGTCACCAATAATTTTGGTACACCTTCTGATGCCTGTAATTCTTACAAGACCCTATTTGAAAAAATCAAGGAGCTTGAAGATGATCTCAACATACATTTTCATCTGGAGGATGATTTTCTTTTCTCAAACGCTTTGCTGCTTACAGAGTATGATTGATTTGTTAGATAAATTAACAGGAATTAAAAATATTGACATTATGAAACAGAGTAGAATAAAAAGCATTCGTGACTTTGGACAAAGCATCTGGCTTGATTTCTTTGACCGGAAAATCATGAACACAGGTGCATTAAAAAGGTTAATTGATAATGATAGAATAAGTGGAGTAACATCTAACCCATCCATTTTTGAAAGTGCAATCAGCAGCAGTTCAGATTATGATGATGATATTGCGGACTTTTCCAATAAGAATTTCAGCAAAGAAAAAATTTTCTTTGCTTTTGCAGTTAAAGATATACAGCGTGCAGCAGATTTTTTTAAACCAACATACGAGAAAACGAACGGGAATGATGGTTTCGTAAGCCTTGAGGTATCCCCTCTTCTTGCCCGTGATACAGATGGAACAATACAACAGGCAAGAGAATTGTGGAAAGCAGTTGACCGAAAAAATGTAATGATCAAAATTCCTGCTACAGCAGAAGGCTTGCCTGCTATACGCAAATGTATCAGCGAAGGAATAAATATAAATATTACGCTGCTATTTGGATTGCCACGCTACAGGGAAGTAACTGAAGCGTATGTCTCCGGTTTGGAAGACCGGGTTAAAGCCAATCAGCCCATTTATAAAATTAATTCCGTCGCAAGCTTTTTTCTTAGCCGCATTGATGTCTTAACAGATCCGATTATTGAAAAAAAGAACTTACATGAATTGAAGGGAGAAGTGGCGATAGCTTCAGCCAAAAGCGCATACGAAATGTATAAGGATATTATTGGAAGTGAACGTTTTAAAAAGCTGGAAGCAAAAGGAGCAAAACGGCAGCATGTGTTATGGGCAAGCACCAGCAGTAAAGA
>CBIGQT010000118.1:0-7647 GCA_966191655.1 uncultured Ginsengibacter sp. | reverse complement strand
GACAGGCCTCCATGTAGAAGAATACAAACGGCCAAAGTTTTATGTAGACTATGAAAAAATTAAAGGCACATTTAAAGTAAATGATTCAATAAGAGTAACTGGAACTGCAAAAGCATATGCTGGTAATAATATTGACGGTGCAAAGGTTTCCTACCGGGTTACAAGAGTTGCCAGGTTTTTGTATCCATGGATGTTTTGGAAAACTATAATGCCCCAACAACAGCCGCTAGAAATTACCCAGGGAGAAATTACTACTGATGCTAATGGAAAGTTTGAAATACATTTTGCCGCCATTCCTGATTTAAGTATTGATAAAAATACCGACCCGGTTTTTGATTACAAAGTTGAAGCAGATGTAACAGACATTAATGGTGAAACAAGAAGTAGCAACATTACTGTGCCTGTTGGCTATAAGTCCCTGGATTTACAAATTAATTTAACCGAAGGGAATGTTATAAATATTGATAGTCTTACATCTGTAAACATCAGCAGTAAAAACCTAAGCGGCCAAGCGGAAGCAGTAAATGCCACGGTAAAAATTTATAAATTACAACCACCGCAAAGGCTTATCAGGCGAAGATTATGGGCACAACCTGATACATTTGCTTTATCAAAAGATGAATTTATCAATTACTTTCCGCATGATGAATATAAAGATGAAACTAAAAAGGAATCATGGTTGAAAGACAGATTAGTTTTTCAGAAGACTGATACTATTTCTATTAATTATCAATTGTCAATTCTCAACCTGCCCGACCGGCAGGCGGGCTCTCAATTACTACAAGGTTGGTATGTTATAGAAGCAACAGCAAAAGATAAATATGGTCAGGAAGTAAAGGACGTAAAATACATTCAATTATATAATGATAAAAGCAATACTATTCCTTCGCCAGAATACGCATGGAATTATCAAAAAGAAAATTTGCTTGAACCTGGTGAAACGGCACACATTGCTTCAGGTACTTCGGCTAAAGATGTTTTTTTAATCCAGGAAATTGATAAATCAAAATCAACTGACTACAGGCAACAAGCTTCAGATAAAGGGCAGACAAGCCTTGATTTTATTTCCCTAAGTAATAATAAAAAGATTTTTGATTTTAAAATTTTGGAAGATGATCGTGGTGGATTTGGTGTTAATTATTTATTTGTAAAAGACAATCGTTTTTATTCTTTTGCAAATGACATTAATGTTCCCTGGAATAATAAAGATTTAAATATTTCTTTTGATACGTATCGTGATAAAACTTTGCCTGGCAGTGAAGAGAAATGGAAAATAAAAATCAGCGGTAATAAAGGACAAAAAGTTGCTGCAGAAATGCTGGCATCCATGTATGATGCATCACTTGATCAATTCAAGCCGCATTCATGGAGCACACCTGATATATGGCCAACCTATTCAGGTTATAATAGTTGGATGGGCAATCAAAGTTTTTCTTCCGTTCAATCTTTTGAAAAATATTGGAATGAAAAATATATTGAACAAAAAGAAAAGAATTATGACGCATTGAATTATTTACCACAGAATAATCTTTTGCAAGGAAGAGTGCCAGGTATACAAATAAGAGGAGCTAATTCAATTGCTTATGAAAGAAACGCAGCTCCCACGGCTGCTTTGAGTGATGTGGTTGTGATTGGTTATGGTACAAAGAAAAAAGATTTAACTGGATCTGTAATTACCATAAAACCAACTCCGTCACAAACAATGACTGATGAAGTTACTGTTAAGCCTCTTGACCAATCTCAAATTCAAATCCGTAAAAACTTCAACGAAACTGCTTTCTTTTATCCTGATTTAAAAACGGATAAAGATGGCAATATTGAATTCAGTTTTACCATGCCGGAAGCACTTACCCAATGGAAATTAATGACATTGGCTCATACGAAAGAACTGGCAAGCGGTTATACGGAAAGAACTGTTATTACACAAAAAGATTTAATGGTGCAGCCCAATGCGCCAAGATTTTTAAGAGAAGGCGATAGCATGCAATTCACGGCAAAGATTGTAAATCTATCCAATAAAGAAGTTAGCGGGCAGGCAGAATTGCAGTTATTAAATGCATCTACTATGAACACGGTTGATGAATGGTTTAAAAATATTAATCCTCAACAACAGTTTACCGCTGCGGCCAATCAAAGCACTGTTGTAAAATTCAATATAGAAATCCCGGTAAATTTTAATGACGCAGTTGTTTATAGAATTGTTGCGAAAGTCTCCTTCCTCGGGGGAGGTTTGGAGGGGGCTTCTGATGGTGAAGAGGCTGCTATTCCCGTTGTAACCAATCGTATGTTGGTTACAGAAACAATGCCTTTACCAATGCGGGGCGATGGAACAAAAGATTTTAAATTTGAAAAATTGCTTCACTCCTCATCTTCGTCTACACTTAAGAGTTATGGATTAACTATAGAATATACCACAAATCCTGCCTGGTATGCAATCCAGGCACTGCCTTATTTAATGGAATATCCCTATGAATGTGCCGAGCAAACTTTTAATCGTTATTACGCCAATGCAATCGCAACAAAAATTGTAAACTCCTCGCCCAAAATAAAAGAAGTGTTTGAAAAATGGAAAATAACAGATACCAGCGCATTAATGAGTAATCTTCAAAAAAATGAAGACTTAAAATCTGTTTTACTGGAAGAAACTCCCTGGGTTTTGCAGGCGCAAAATGAAGCACAGCAAAAGAAAAATATTGCGCTGCTTTTTGATATGGTAAGAATGAGCCTCCAGTTAGAATCTGCAATTCAAAAATTACAGGATATGCAATCCCCTAACGGAGGTTTTGTATGGTTCAAAGGCGGGCCTGATAACCGTTATATTACGCAATACATTATAACAGGAATCGGGCATCTTAAAAAACTAAATGCGCTTCCCCCCTTTCAACAAAATGAGTTGAAATCAATATTGGATAAAGCCATTCCTTATTTGGATAAAATGCTGAAAGAAGATTATGATGATTTAATAAAATATAAATCGAATCTGAAAGAAAATAATTTATCAACTATCGCAATTCAATATTTATATATGCGCAGTTTCTTTCCGGAATATTCAATTGCAAAAGAAACGCAAACTGCGTATACCTATTACCGTGGGCAAGAAAAAAAATATTGGCTTTCGCAAAGCAAATACATGCAGGCAATGATTGCTTTATCATTTAACAGAACCAGTGACAATGCAACTGCAAAAGATATTATTAAATCATTAAAAGAAAATTCAATCAATAATGAAGAATTGGGAATGTACTGGAAAGAATGGGACGATCATGGTTATTGGTGGTACCAGGCGCCGATTGAATCACAATCCATGATGATAGAAGCATTTTCTGAAATTGACAAGGATCCAAAAACAATTGATGATCTGAAAACATGGTTATTAAAAAATAAACAAACCAACGATTGGAAAACCACCAAAGCCACGGCAGAAGCATGTTACGCGTTGCTTCTTCAAAGTACCAATTGGTTAAGCCGGGAACAAACCGTAACTATTAAATTAGGTAACACGACATTAAACAGTAAGGATGAAAAGCAGGAAGCAGGAACAGGTTATTTCAAAAGAAAAATTGACGGCGACAAAGTAAAACCGGAAATGGGAAATATATCTGTTACAGTTTCTTCACCATTAAACCAATCAACAAATAAACCAACTAATTTGCCATCATCTTCTTCCTGGGGCGCTGTCTACTGGCAGTATTTTGAAAATCTTGATAAACTAACTTTTTCAGAAACACCTTTAAAACTTTCTAAAAAATTATTCATTGAAAAAAATACTGCTAAAGGCCCGGTTCTTCAGCCGGTAAATGATGAAACTGAACTTCATATTGGAGACAAGATTAAAGTTCGCATTGAACTTCGCGTGGATCGCGATATGGAATATGTTCACATGAAAGATATGAGAGCATCTTGCATGGAACCAATTAATGTTTTAAGCGAATATAAATACCAGGATGGATTGGGTTATTATGAAAGCACGAAAGATGTGAGCACCAACTTTTTCTTTGGCTATTTAAACAAAGGGACTTACGTTTTCGAGTACCCGATGTTTGTAACACACAGCGGGAATTTTAGTAACGGAATTACAACTATTCAATGCATGTATGCTCCCGAATTTACAGCCCATAGCGAAGGTGTAAGAGTGAACGTGAAATAGTTTCTGAGTAAAAAGCTTGTCTTCCCACATTGTCTGTTACCGTTAATACCGATTTATTTGCAAAATAATTTTCTTCGATATATCTTTACATTTCAAATTTAAACGGAGCCTCGCTCCCATGTAAAATGACTTACATTCTCGCTTCTCTCCTTTTCAACTTCCGTCAGAGAGTGAAGCCACCAGCCGTTTTCAACGTGTAATTTTTTTACAACTTTTTAGCAAGCATAACTATTGTACAAAAAAATTTGTGCAAGTATAGCTACATAACGGCATATCGTATACGCTGTGTAATTGATATGCAAAATCGAAGACAATTTTTTTAATAAATTAAAAACTAACAAAATGAACATTCAGACTTTATTGGCAAATTATTGGTGGATACTGGTAATTTTATTTTCACTGGTATTGTATAAATTCATCCTGCGTTTTTTATTCGGAATGATAATAGTTCCCGAAAACAGGATTGGATTGGTTACAAAAAAATTCGTGTTGGTTGGTGCCGATCGCGAATTACCAGGCGGAAGAATCATCGCAACAAAAGGTGAAGCAGGCTTCCAGGCGCAAACATTGGCCCCGGGTTTATATTGGAGAATGTGGCCGTGGCAGTATGGTGTGGAGCTGCAACCGTTTACAGTAATACCAGAAGGTAAAGTTGGTTTGGTGTTGAGTAACGATGGTGCTGAAATACCTACCGGAGCTATATTAGGAAGGAGAGTGTATAGCGATAACTTCCAGGATGCAGAAAAGTTTTTAAATAATGGTGGACAAAAAGGCCGCCAAACTTCCTACATCACTGCAGGTACTTACCGCATCAACACATATGCGTTTATGATAATTATTACTAACATGGTAATCATTCACGAAAATATGGTCGGCATTGTTACAACACTAGATGGGCAGCCAATTGCCAGCGGCCAGATTGCCGGTAAACATGTGGAAGGGCATAACAACTTCCAGGATTTCGATACTTTTTTAGAACATAATGGTAATCGCGGTTTGCAGCCTTCCATTATTTTGGCAGGCAGTTATAATATCAATCCATGGGCTATACAAATTGAAGAACTCCCAATGACTGAAGTGCCTATCGGTTATGTAGGTGTGGTGATTTCATATATTGGAGAAGATGGCAAAGACCTTACCGGTGAAAGCTTTAAACATGGCAATATCGTGAGCAAAGGCCAGCGCGGCGTATGGATGGAGCCTTATGGCCCCGGAAAATATCCCATCAATAAATATGTAATGAAGGTAGAATTGGTACCAACTACTAATCTCGTGTTGAACTGGGCAAATACAAGAAGCGAAGCTCATCAGCTCGATAAAAATTTGTGCACGATTACCGTGCGTTCGCAGGATGGTTTCCCATTCAACCTTGATGTTTCGCAAATCATACATATACCGGCTAACGAAGCGCCAAAAGTAATTGCACGTTTTGGCAGCATGAATAATCTGGTGAGCCAGGTGCTGGAACCTACTATTGGCAACTATTTCAGAAACTCTGCACAGGACAGTGACGTGATTTCTTTTTTAAGTTCACGTAAGGAAAGACAAAAAGCGGCAAAGGATAATATGAAAGAAGTGCTGGATGAATATAATGTGAATGCTGTTGATACATTGATTGGCGACATTGTACCGCCTGAATCATTAATGAAAACTTTGACTGATAGGAAAATTGCACAGGAAGAAGAAAAAACATATGCTACGCAAAGGATGGCTCAGGAAAAACGGCAGGGAATGGAAAAAGAAACTGCCATTGCAGATATGCAAAAAGAAATTGTGAAAGCGCAACAAAGTGTGGAGATAGCACAACGCACTGCTGATTCAGTTGTAAAAAAAGCGGAAGGTGATGCCAACAGTTTAGTGTTGCAGGTAAATGCCGAAGCAACTGCCACGAAGATGCAAGCCAATGCTGAAGCAGAAGCAACCAAAGCAAGAGCCGGCGCACAGGCCGAAGCCACCAAACTCAATGCCAGTGCAGATGCGGAAAGAATCAGTAAGACAGGTTTGGCAGAAGCTGAAAAAATTATGGCAATTGGTAAAAGCACCGCGGAGGCTTATGAGTTGCAGGTGAAAGCTATGGGTGGTGATAATTTTACCAAATATAAAATCACTGAAGAAATCGGTAAAGGCCAGATAAAAGTAATACCGGATATTTTAATAGGTGGCGGAAATGGAACCGATGGAAGCATAAATGGTTTACTGGGAATGAAATTGATGCAAATGATGGATGATAAAAATACAGATACTCCCCAGGCAAACTAACAATAGCTTAATTACAAAGGCTCCGTCGCAAGGCGGGGCTTTTACTTTCTGGAACAAACTTATATTTGCAATCCATTAATTTAAAATAAAACTTAAAAAAAGGATGTACAGAAAGAATACATGTGGCGAATTAAAAATGGCGGATATTAATAAGGAAGTTACGCTGGCAGGTTGGGTACAAACTATCAGAAAATTTGGAAGCATCACTTTTGTTGATTTACGCGACAGGTATGGCATTACCCAATTATTGTTTAATGATAGGCTTACGGAACAGCTTGATAAAAATCCTTTGGGAAGGGAATTTGTGTTGCAGGTAACCGGTACCGTTAGCGAGCGAAGCAATAAAAATAAAAATATTCCAACGGGGGATATAGAAGTTTTGGTTTCAGAATTTAAAATTTTAAATAAGTCTGCTGTACCTCCATTTACAATTCAGGACGAAACAGACGGTGGCGATGATATAAGAATGAAATATCGCTTTCTTGATTTAAGAAGAAATGCAGTAAAGAAAAATATTGAATTGCGCTATGCTGTAAACCGTGCGGCAAGAAATTATTTACATCAAAATAATTTTATTGATATTGAAACACCTTTCCTGATAAAATCAACCCCCGAAGGCGCCAGGGATTTTGTAGTGCCAAGCAGAATGAATGCGGGAGAATTTTATGCCTTACCGCAATCACCGCAAACCTTTAAGCAATTATTAATGATTAGTGGTTATGATCGTTATTACCAAATTGTGAAATGCTTTCGTGATGAAGATTTGCGTGCAGACAGGCAACCTGAATTTACACAAATAGATTGCGAAATGTCTTTTGTAGAGCAGGAAGATATTTTGCAAATGTTTGAAGGAATGATTAAATCAATTTTTAAAGAGGTAAAAAATATCGATTACGCGGCACCGGTAGAAAGAATGACCTGGGAAGACGCTATGTGGAACTATGGAAATGATAAGCCGGATATAAGATTCGAAATGAAGGTTGCCAACCTGAAAATGGAGGGCAAAAATTATTTTGAAGGCTTGAACAATACAGAGTTCGCAGTTTTTAATAATGCAGAAACCATTGTAGCCATTGCCGTTCCCGGCTGCAGCCATTACTCTAGAAAACAAACTGACGAGTTAACTGATTGGGTAAAACGGCCGCAAATTGGTATGGGTGGATTAGCCTTTATCAAGGTAAATACCGATGGAACAATTAAAAGCAGCTCAGGCTACTGTAGCTGCGCAAAAGGCGGCTCTT
>CBIGQT010000117.1:0-7686 GCA_966191655.1 uncultured Ginsengibacter sp. | reverse complement strand
TACTTTCAAAAGTAAATCCAAATTTTTATCTAAGGCATTTAATTGTCAAAGATGGTGCAAAGATGAACAAATACGAGTTCGATAATTTTTTTATTCTTATAATACATATTGGAAAAGGCTTCCAGGTGAAACCTTTATTGTACAGAAAAGAAATCCCCGCATGCCGCAGGGATTTAATAGTTGGAATCAGAAGTCTAAACTATTTTTAATTGCCATACCAGTGCTTATCATAGGCTCTTCGCCAATTGTGAAATCTTGCATTTACGATTTGTATTTGCCTTGTTCTTTCTTTTTCAAGATTACGGATAGCTACTTTTTTTTGATGATGCCTGAGACTCCAATTATTTTCAATGGACACTATCTTAAAATTAAAATCACGGTTTATTTTTTCAATCTGAAATTCTCTATCCTTTGGGGAAAAATTTCCTCCAAAATGATTATTTTGATTGTAAGAATAATTATTGTTATCTCTATTGCCGGGATGATATTGAGCAAATGAAGTTGTAAAAATTCCGAGGCTAAATAAAAATGTAAAAACCTTTTTCATGGTTATTTAATTTAGTTTGTTTTATAAATTTTGTTACCAACGTTAGTGCTTGTTTAGCTATAATAAACCCATCCAAAATTAGAAGGGGCGGTAAAGTTCCAAAACGGTGAGTCAAAAAACTTTTGAAGTTGTTTAATCGTTTTCATTGCTTAAGTTTTAATTGTTTAAAAATGTTCTTTAATATCAGATAGTATTTTATTGCCGAGGTTAAAAAATGAAATGTTAATACACTCAATAAAAAATGTTAAGGATAGACGCAGATAAATAAAGAGGAACAATAAATATATTTGCAACACTCGCACGCTAAGAATTTGCAATGTAAAAACTTAGCCTTATTATTTGATATTCATAAACGAGAATGTACTTACAAAAAAAGCCCGCAAGCGGGCTTTTATCTTTTCAAATGTTTAAGAAGATCAATGCATGTGTTTATCAAATTGTTTTACATGTTCATTAAAGGCGGTATTAAATTTACTATTGAACTTAAGGTTCACTGTCTGAATTTGCTGTTCCTTTTCCGATTGGGCTTTTTGAATCAACAATTTCTTTTCATATTTTTTAATACGGCGATTACTAATGATTGACTTTACTTTAAAATTAAAGTCGTTGTTGATTTTAGCAATCTCCATATCCTTTTCTTTTGCAGAAAAAGTATAAATGTAGTCACGATGATTATCAAATTTTTTATAATCATTGTTTGATTTTGCTGCCACATACTGATCATTTCTTTTATAATCAGTTTGATGACCGGCTTGTGCAAATGATGTTGCAAAAGCACCTACAGAAAATAATAATGTAAAAATCTTTTTCATAATTGTAATTTTTAATTGTTTAAAAATGTTTCTATGAATAGGATGCCTTTGTCTTCTTCCATCCTGAGAAGGAAATGTTAATACAATTAATACAATTGTTAATGAATAAAATTCTTGTTGAAGATTGAGAACGCTTCTTAATAAAAAAGAAATCTGAAAATAGTTACAACTATTTATTTGATTGAATATTTTCAGTATAAAGAAGCATTATTTATGTCCTAACGGAAAGGCATAGCCTAAATCTACCTCGACGGGCACCGGTATTATTTTTACCGTGTGCAGTTCCTTTTTTGAATATTTATGAAGCCATAATTGAAGCCTCCTTCAATAAAAATATTTCCTTTGCCTGTATCATAACTTGGACCAACATTTTCTTCAACCCAAAGTTGGTTGTATTTAACCGCTTCTCGCAGGTTTTAAATTCCATCCAATTTGACCAATACAGGAATCATAAGATAATTAAGCTTAGCCTCACTTTCAAAATGAAGTCAAATTATAGTAATTTTTTTATCAATTTGATACTTGTTACCATAATTAAAAATTCTTCCTTTCCTAAATGTTCCGGTTTCTAAAAAGTACTCTATATTTACTAATATTATTAAACTGCTAATCATTACTTCGTTATTAGCTTGTAACGTATTATGTAATGGGTAAAACGCCTGCTATTATTCATAACCGTTCTATAAATATGTTTAAAACTAAGTGCTGTATTTTTAAAAATAAAATTCTTATTTGTTT
This sequence comes from uncultured Ginsengibacter sp., assembly GCA_966191655.1. Lineage (GTDB taxonomy): Bacteria > Bacteroidota > Bacteroidia > Chitinophagales > Chitinophagaceae > Ginsengibacter. The sequence goes on along the minus strand of CBIGQT010000117.1, from coordinate 5,589 downwards.
CAAATGTTTATTGAGTATTTTACTTATCACGAGTTTATATACTTCATCGGCCCAAAACGAATCAGAAAAAGGACTTCCTTTTATTACTAACTATTCAGCTAAAACTTATAAGGCCCTTCCGCAAACCTGGTCTATACAAGAAGATGACCGGGGCGTTATGTATTTTGGCATTCAGAACTATATCCTGGAATATGATGGTGTAAAGTGGAGAAAAATAACAATTGCAAATAATTCAGCTTCCACTGTTGTACGGTCAATGGCAAAAAATAAAAACGGGGTGATCTATTATGGAGCTTATGGAGATTTTGGATACCTGGATAAAGATAGTCTTGGACAAATGACAACGAAGTCTTTACTAGGTCTGATACCTGACTCTAATCGTGATTTTTTAGATATCTGGTCCACTTATGCTACTGAAAAAAGTGTTTACTTCCAATCCCGTGAATATATTTTCAGGATTAGTGAAAAAAAATCAGGAAGTAATGAAAAGCAGGATGTAAAAGTTTGGAAACCCCAAACCAAGTTCATGTATGCATTTTATATTAATGGGGATTATTATGTTCATCAGCAAGGATTAGGTCTTTTTAAAATGATCAATGATTCATTGGTCTTAATACAGGGCAGTGAATTTCTTGGAAAAGAAAGAATGCAGGTTATGCTACCCTACCCAGCCGGACCTAACGGAGAAAAACAATACTTGATAGGAATGTTTTATAGCGGTCTTTACATTTATAATGGAAAAACATTCCGTCCATTTACTACTAAAGCTGATGCCATATTAAAATCGCAAGTCATTTTATATAAAGGAATTCAGCTGCAAAATGGCGATTATATTTTATCCTCTACTGGAATTGGTCTGATTAAATTGGATGCGCAAGGAAATCTATTAGAAAAGATCAACCGTTCTGTGGGTCTCCAGGATGAATCTATTTATGCTGCTTATCTCGATAAAAAAGGTACATTATGGTTAGCTCTTGACAATGGAATATCGAGAGTAGAAACAGGTTCTCCATTTACACAGTTCACCCTCCAATCTGGAATAAGTACTGGTGTTCTTTCTATTGTAAGGTTTGAAGGCGACTTATATATAGGAACAACGAATGGCCTTCTTCGATACAATAGTGCCCGGCAAATTTTTGAATTGGTTCCGGGTATTGCCCAAAACCAGGTCTTTAACCTGCTGCCCGATGGGAATGAATTACTTGTTACCGGGGATGGCCTTTTTGGAATAAAAAATAAAAAAGCATTTACTATCCGGGCCTCAGTTAGTGGCGATCTTTCTTTGACATCACTATACATTTCCAGGACCGACCCGAATCTACTTTTTGGAGGAGGCCATTTCGGAGTAGCTGTTTTTAAAAGAAAAAACGGATCAGGTAATTGGGATTTTAAAGGATATATTCCCGGAATTACTGAACAGATCTGGAGTTTTGCAGAAAACAAAGATGGAACCTATTGGGCTGGATCTACAAATGGTTGGGATTACAGGGTTTCAATTGTATTTGATGAACAAGGAAATGTTGATCTGAAAAAAACATCTTTCGTTAAATATGGAGTCAAAGATGGTTACCCGAACGGAGTGGGTACAGTGGTACATGTGAAAGATGTAAATTACTTTTTAGCTGATTCCTCTTTATACACATTTGATGATAATAAAAAGCGTTTTATACCCAATATTACATTTGGAAAATTTCCTAAAGGAAATGGCTTAACCGAAGCCGCAATAGTAGAAGATCAGGATGGAAGTGTTTGGATCAGGTTTGGCAAAGAAACCAGGCTGGCTATACCAAAACCTGGAGGAGGTTACCGGATTGAAAACAGCCACTTGAATTCGATTAATGAACTTACTATTCAAAATTTTTATTCTGAAAAGAATGGTATCCTGTGGGTATGTACTACTGACGGCTTAATAAGGTACGATAAGAATCTTGAAAAAAATGATGATGAATCTTTCAAAACGGTTCTAACACATATTACAGCCGGAAAGAAAGCTTTAAGCACTGATGTAGCTGAAAATAACAATAATAAACCCTTTACAATTTCCCACAAAAACAATACCCTTCGCTTTGAATATGCTGCCCCTTTTTTTGAACAGGAAGATAAAACTCAGTACCAAACATGGTTGGAGGGATTTGAAAAAAATTGGTCTGATTTTGATAATAACTATTATAAAGAATATACAAATTTGCCTCCCGGAGATTATCATTTTCATGTGCGTGCCAAAAATATCTACCAGAAATTAAGCGGTGAGGCTGTTTATTCTTTGTCAATTCTACCCCCCTGGTACGGAACCTGGTGGGCTTACCTGTTATATGCTTTGAGCACCATTTTTATTATTTATACGCTAATCAGGTGGCGTACACGTAGCCTCGAAGAAAAACACAGGGAGTTGGAAAAAACAGTGGAGGAAAGAACATCTCAATTAAGCCAGCGTGTTGCTGAACTTGCGGTTATAAACAGTGTGCAGGAAGCTTTAGTAAGTGAAATAGATATGCAGGGTATTTATAATGTTGTAGGCGAACGGGTACAAAAACTATTTAATTCACAGATTGTAATAATAGCAACATTTGATCATGAAAATAAGCTGGAGAAATTTAATTATCATTTTGAGAAAGGAGAAACATCTCTACCCGATAACCGACATTTTGATAAGGTAAGACAATATTTGATAGAGACCGGGCAAAACATTCTCATTAATAAAGATATTTCAAATGCCGTAGCTAAATTTGGGATGAGAGTAGTGCCCGGAACTGAAATGCCGAAATCAATGCTTTTCATGCCTTTGAAAGTAGGCGATAAAGTTAACGGGTATGTAAGCCTCCAAAACGTTGATAGAGAAAATGCCTTTCGTGAATCGGATGTGAAATTGCTTGAAACATTGTCCAATAGCATGAGCGTAGCTTTGGAAAATGCACGCTTATTCGATGAAACTGCCAGGCTGCTGAAAGAGACCGAACAACGCACCGCCGAACTTTCTATAATTAACAGTATACAGGAAGCGCTTGCAAAAGAATTGAATATGCAGGCTATATATGAGCTCGCAGGCAATAAGCTGAGCGAGGTTATGAAAACCCTCGATATTGACATTCGTTTATTTTCTCCGGAAACGGACCAGGTTTTTTATCCATACATGCGGGATAGAGGAGAACTCATCAAGATTGCTCCTACGCCTATGATGGGAATGTCCAGGCATGTTTTCGAGACAGGCCAAACCCTGCTTATTAATGAAAAGCTGGAAGAGCGAATGGCTCAATTAGGCTCTGTAACTCTCCCGGGCACACAAGTAGAAAAATCTCTCCTTGCCGTACCCATTATTGTTGCAAAAAAAGCAGTGGGTATGGTTACCATCTGCAATTATGAAAAAGAAAATGCTTTCAGCGATTCTGAAGTCAGGCTACTTCAAACCGTAGTAGCAGCCATGAGCGTAGCTTTAGAAAATGCAAGGCTCTTTGATGAAACCAATCGCCTGCTGAAAGAAACGGAAGAACGTACTGCCGAACTTGCTGTAATCAACAGCGTACAGGAAGGACTGGTAGCGCAAATGGATATCCAATCGATGTACACACTTGTTGGAGAAAAAATTCGTGATATTTTCCAGGCACAGATTATTGACATTGTAACTTATGATAGCAGGAAAAATATCATAGAGGATCGCTATGCCTATGAAAAAGGCGATACAACCCTAATCGGGCCGAGAGAACCTTTAGGCTTCAGGAAACATATTATTGAAACCAAACAGGTAATGGTTATCAATAAAAATATGGCAGAGAATAGCAAAAAATATGAGAGTTATGTAACGATTGGAGAACAACCGAAATCAGCCGTCTTTGTACCCATGATAACTGGTGGCGAAGTAACTGGTATAATCAGTTTACAAAATCTTGACCATGAAAATGCATTTTCTAAATCTGCTGTGAACCTTTTAATGACGCTTGCCAATAGTATGAGCGTGGCATTAAAAAGCGCTAATCTTTTTGATGAAACAGCACGGTTACTTAAAGAAACAGAACAACGAAATGCGGAGCTCGCAGTGATCAACAGCGTACAGGAAAGCCTTGTTGCCAAACTCGATATGGCGGGCATTTACGAGCTGATAGGGGAAAAAATAAGGGAGATATTTGGCGCACAGGTAATTGATATTGTTACTTATGATGCTGTAAAAAATGTAATTGCTGACCAGTATGCTTACGAAAAAGGCGACAGGACATTGCTTGGCGAAAGACAACCAAACGGATTTAGAAAGCATGTAATTAAGACCGGCAATCTGCTCCTGCACAACGAAAATGTAGAGAAAGCAATGCGTGAATTTGGTAATGAAATCCTGATAGGTGATATGCCGAAATCACAGATTTATGTACCCATGATATCGGATGGAAAAGTAAAGGGCATTATCAGTCTTCAAAATCTGGATCATGAACACGCATTTTCTGAATCGGATGTAAGCCTTTTAACAACGCTTGCCAATAGTATGAGCGTAGCTTTGGAAAGCGCCCGTCTTTTTGACGAAACCAATCGCTTGCTAAAAGAGACCGAACAGCAAAATGCAGAGTTGGCAATTATCAATAGCGTTCAGGAGGGACTTTCTTCCAAGCTGGATATGCAGGCAATTTATGATTTGGTTGGAGACAAAATTCAAACCATTTTCGATGCTCAGGTGGTAGACATTGTTACCTATAATTCTTCTGATCTGCTCATTTATCCGCATTATGTAATTGAAAGAGGCGAACGGTTTTACGAGGAACCACGGCCGCTGGTTGGTTTTCGAAAACATGTAGTTGAAACCTCCCAACCTCTTTTAATTAATAAAAATATCTTAAGAGCCAACGCAGAATATTCAAACCCAGGGGTAGTTATGGGAGAATACCCAAAATCAGTATTATTCGTACCAATGATAGTTGGCCGGGAAGTAAAAGGTATTATTTCGCTCCAAAACCTTGATCATGAAAATGCTTTCAGTAACTCAGATATGCGCTTACTTCAAACACTTTCTAATAGCATGAGTGTTGCGCTTGAAAATGCGAGATTATTTGACGAAACTACCCGCCTGCTAAAGGAAACTGAGCAACGGACTTCAGAGCTTGCCGTAATCAACAGTGTACAGGAAGGCCTCGTAGCACAAATGGATATGCAGGCAATTTATGACCTTGTAGGAGAAAAGATCAGGAATATTTTCAATGCCCAAATTATAGATATTGTTACTTATGATAAAAAGAACAACCTAATAGAAGATAGGTATTCTTTTGAAAAAGGTGATAGAACTTTACTGGGAGCCAGAGAGCCAGTGGGTTTCAGAAAGCTTGTTATAGACGCACCTCATGTGTTGCTTATTAATGAAAAGTTAGACGAAAAAAGTAAAGAACACGATAGTTATGTAACTATTGGAGAACAGCCCAAATCGGTAGTTTTTGTACCAATGATGACCGGATCAGAAATAACCGGCATTATCAGCTTACAAAATCTCGATCATGAACATGCATTTTCCGATTCAGATGTGAACCTGTTAACTACTCTTGCCAACAGTATGAGTGTGGCATTAAAAAGTGCTCGCCTATTTGATGAAACCAATCGTTTATTAAAAGAGACAGAACA
>CBIGQT010000116.1:0-7757 GCA_966191655.1 uncultured Ginsengibacter sp. | reverse complement strand
GAAGAAGTTTATAATGAAATGAAAATTCTGAGGGAAGAATTAATCGATGAAGAAGAATTATTGCTGGTAAAAAATTATATGATGGGAGGCAATCTCGGAGATATTGATGGTCCTTTCCAGGTGATAGCAAGATGGAAAAGTTTGATCTTAAATGGACTGGATGAAAATTATTTTTATGAGGCAATGAACACTATTAAAAATATTTCTGCAGAAGAATTGAAAGAACTTTCCAATAAGTATTTATTGCCTGAAGAGTTTTTTGAATTGGTAGTAATTTAATTTAGCTTTCATAAAAAATTATATGCAATTCATCATTCGCCTTCTTATTACTGCTGCAATTGCTTATGGTTTATCGATGATTTTAAAGCCTCATATTCAAATAGATTCTTACGCTACAGCATTAATCTTTTCAATGGTACTTGCTTTTTTGAATGCAATTTTAAAACCTATCCTTATTATTCTTACTTTACCCATAACCATTCTTACATTAGGAATATTTCTTCTTGTAGTAAATGTATTAATAATTCTTCTTGCCGATAAAATGGTAGATGGTATTCATATTGATGGATTTTTATGGGCATTTATTTTTGGTATTCTTTTATCTGTTATTTCTTCTGCTTTATCAAGGTTTGAAAAGAAAAATCAATAATGATTCTTCTCTCTTTTTATTTACAACTGAATAGTTGAAATTTGCCATATGCAATTCCAGAGAAATGATCTTTCAGAAGAAATATTGATTGAGCTTTATAAAAAGCTGCTTTACCCGCGAATGATTGAAGAAAAAATGTTGCTATTGCTAAGACAGGGTAAAATTTCAAAATGGTTTAGTGGCATTGGGCAGGAAGCTATATCGGTTGGGGTAACTTATGCATTACAAGCCGATGAATGGATTATGCCTTTGCACAGAAACCTTGGTGTATTTACAGGACGAAACATGCCGTTGCATAAATTAATTCAGCAATGGCAGGGCGCTGAAGATGGCTACAGCAAAGGACGTGAGCGTAGTTTTCATTTTGGAAGTAAAGAACACTTTATATGTGGAATGATTTCACATCTTGGTCCCCAGCTTGCTGTGGCTGATGGTGTGGCGCTTGCGGCTAAATTAAAAAACGCTTCGACAGGCTCAGCCCAAAAAGTTGCTGTGGCATTTACCGGGGAAGGCGGAACAAGTGAAGGTGATTTTCATGAAGCATTAAACGTTGCCGCCGTGTGGAACTTGCCGGTAATATTTATAATTGAAAATAATGGATATGCCTTAAGTACGCCCGTTAGTGAACAATATCGTTGCAAAAGCCTGGTAGACAAAGCTAGTGGTTATGGAATGGAAGGAGTGCAAATTGATGGCAACAACATATTGCAGGTGTATGAAACAATAAAAGGTGTTCGTGATTATTGTATTCAAAATCAAAAGCCGTATTTAATTGAATGCATGACGTTCAGGATGAGAGGGCATGAAGAAGCCAGTGGTGTAAAATACGTACCAAAAGAAATGTTTGCCGAATGGATAGAAAAAGATCCGATTAAAAACTATGAACGTTTTCTCCTCGAAGAAAAAATATTAGACAATCTAACGCTTGCGCATATACGCGATGAACTGAAGGAGACAATTGAAAGTGAGTTGCGACAAAGCCCTCTAACCTCCGAAGGAGAAACGCACAAACCGTATACAAGTAATAATAATGTTTCTCAAAGAGAAATACATGATGTTTATGCCGTTCAAAATAAAGTAAGCGTTGTAAGCGGGACGGAAAAAGGGTTTTCATTGCCCCCCTCGGGGGATAGGGAGCCGCTTCGCTTTGTGGATGCAATAAAGGAAGGATTGCACCAGTCAATGCATAAACATGCTAATCTTATTTTAATGGGGCAGGATATTGCTGAATATGGCGGAGCGTTTAAAGTAACAGAAGGGTTTGTAAATGAATTTGGAAAAGAAAGAGTACGCAATACTCCTTTGTGCGAAAGTGCAATTGCAGGCACGGCTTTGGGTTTAAGTCTTGAAGGTTTTAAAAGTGTAATGGAAATGCAGTTTGCTGATTTTGTAACCGCAGGCTTTAATCAAATAATAAATAACCTTGCGAAAATTAATTATCGCTGGGGGCAAAATGCTGACGTTGTCATCAGGATGCCAACCGGTGCAGGTGTTGGCGCAGGTCCTTTTCACAGCCAAAGCAATGAAGCATGGTTTGTTCATACGCCGGGCTTAAAAGTGGTGTATCCTTCTTCACCGCATGATGCAAAAGGATTGATGATTGCGGCTATCAATGATCCCAACCCGATAATGTTTTTTGAGCACAAAGGTTTATACAGAAGTATTACCGGTGAAGTGCCGGAAGAATATTATGAGATTGAAATTGGTAAAGCCAGGCAAGTTCGTTCAGGCCATGACGTTAGTATCATTGCTTATGGCTTGGGTGTTATCTGGGCAACGGAATATGCAGAGGTCCACCCTGAAATTTCAATAAATATTCTCGATTTAAGAACATTGTTGCCACTGGACTATAAGGCAATAAGAACTTCTGTAAATAATACTGGTAAAGCATTGGTACTTCATGAAGACACTTACATTGGCGGAATCGGAGGAGAAATAGCAGCCTGGATAGCTCAAAATTGTTTTGAATTTTTAGATGCGCCTGTAATGAGGTGTGCTTCACTTGATACGCCGGTTCCCTTTAATACCGAACTGGAGAAAAATTTTCTTGCCAAATCAAGACTAGATGAAATGATTCAGAAATTGATTAATTATTAATAATTCGCTTAGTTAAATAAAACCCCTATGAACTACAGAAAAATTTCTTTTATAATTATATTTTTTCTTTCTTTCTTTTTTTCTTTTGCCCAACAAACAAAAGTTGAATCGCTTTATAATCCAAAGGAGGTTTTTGCACAAAATTTTTATACAAATAATGGTGATGAATTTCGTTCCGCTAATGGTTCACCGGGAGTGAAATATTGGCAGAATCGTGCCGACTATAATCTCCGGGCTGCCATAGATACTGTAAAAAATATATTGAGTTGTAATGAAACAATTCATTATACCAACAATAGCCCTGATACGCTTGAATCATTATGGATAGAGCTTGACCAGAACACTTATCGTGAAGACGCACGTTCTAATTTTTATTCCAGCTTTGGAGCAAAACAACATACGGAAGGATTTGAATTTGAAAACATAACAATTAAATACAAGGGAGAAACTTTCAAAGCAAATTATATAGTCAATGATACACGAATGCAGATTCACTTGCCAATGGGATTATCTCCAAAAACTAAAATTTATATCAGCATTACATATAATTATGCCATTCCGCTTTTTGGCGGCAGAACGGATTACCTGCACACAAAAAATGGCAAGATTTACGAAATAGCACAATGGTATCCGCATATGTGTGTGTATGATAACCTGGAAGGATGGAGCACTTTACCTTTTCTCGGGAGTGGTGAATTTTATTGTGAGTATGGAGACTTTGATTATACCATTACAGTTCCTAATGATATGATTGTTGCGGGAAGCGGCGAATTGCAAAATGAAAAAGAAGTACTTTCTGATCAGCAAATACAAAGATTGGACGGGGCGAGGAAAAGTGATCAAACAATAATGATAAGAACCGTGGATGAAGTAAATCAAAGAGCAGTGCACCGTATAAGCACAGGAACAAAAACGTGGCATTTTAAAATGTACAACACAAGAGATGTTGCCTTTGGGGCTTCAAAGGCTTATGTATGGGATGCGGCAAAAGTTAGTTTACCCGGCGGTAAAAAATCTTTGGCTATGTCAGTGTATCCGGTTGAAAGCGCAGGTGAGAATGCGTGGGGAAGAGCAACAGAATATCTTAAAAAATCTATAGAATATTTCTCAGAAAATTATTTCGTGTATCCCTGGCCGGTAGCCGTTAATGAAGCGGGCACTGCCGGGGGGATGGAATACCCGGGAATTGTATTTGATGGCTGGCATGATAAAGCCGGTGAATTGTATTGGGTAACCGCTCATGAAATCGGGCACAACTGGTTTCCGATGATTGTGGGCAGTAATGAAAGGCGCCATGCTTTTATGGACGAAGGGTTCAATACTTTTATAGATGTATATGCTGCAGATAGTTTTAATAATGGCGAATATGCGCCTAAGCGTGATGGTGAGTATGCCCCAAAAAAAGGAAATCCTGCAGACGAAATAATTCCATTGTTAAAAGACACCACAGCTCCCACTATGATGGACCGTGCTGATATTTTTACTGAAAAATACAGGCATCCTGTAGAATATTTTAAGCCCGCATTTGGATTGGTTTTACTTCGTGAAGTAATACTTGGGCACGACAGATTTGATTATGCATTTAGAAAATATATTAAAAACTGGGCATACAAACATCCCGCTCCTGATGATTTTTTCAGAACAATGGACAATAAATCCGGTGAAGATTTAACTTGGTTCTGGAGAGAGTGGTTTCAAAATAACTGGCAACTGGATCTTGCAGTTCAATCAGTTTCTTATAAAAATGATGACTATAAAAATGGTGCGGATATAACTATTCTCAATCTTCAAAAAATGGCCATGCCTTGCGCTGTTGAAATTATTTTAAAAGATGGAAGCAAACAGGATTTGCAATTGCCGGTTGAGACATGGATGCAGAGTGCAATACATACTATTCACTTAACAACAACACAGCCATTGCAATCTGTAACTATTGACCCAGCGGCTATGTTGCCCGATAGCAATAGGGAAAATAATTTCTGGACGCAATAAATAATTTTGAGTTTTTTGGAAAGCCGGGGCAGTTGTTGTGATTACTATAAAACTTCAATCCACACAGATACGCCACCGGGTGGGGCAAAAAATTCTCCCCATCCATCTTTATTAATTTTTACTTCAGCCGGATTTTTTTTAAGCAAATCAATGAATGTTCTCCCTGCATACCTTTTGCCAATTTCCATAGTTTTATTTCCTGCATCACCGTTAGAAAGAACAACAGCGCAACCACTGTGATGATTATTACCTTCTCTTGTCCAGCCAATACAGTTAGCATGATCAAAATAATCTCTCTGTGTTCCATAAGCATAATCTCTTCTTGCCTGTAGCAATTGTTCTATGTTTTCAACACCCGGCATCCAGATATCATATTCGTTACCATCTCTTCCATAATCTTTATAATTAGCGCCGAATAAATCGGGGTAGAAAATACATGGATAACCTTCATCACGCAGAAGAATCAGTGCATAAGCCAATGGCTTAAACCATGGTTCAACAGGGGCTTCCAGGGCCTGCAAGGGTTGTGTATCGTGATTGCTTATAACCGTTACAGCTTTATCAGGCATTATATTTACCAGCGTATCATGAAAAATTGTGGTGAGATCATAATCATTTCCCATGTTGGATGCATGATGAAAATTATGATGTAAGGAAGAATCAAAAAGGCTCATCTTTCCATTGGTGGCTTCTATATATCTTACTAAAAGATGCAAGTGTCCCGGAGCCCAATATTCTCCAACAGCAAAAATTTCTTTACCGGTACTTTGCCGTAAATTATCTAACCAATTATTGTAAAAAAAAGCAGGGATATGTTTAACGGCATCAAGCCGTACTCCATCAAAGTTGGCTTGGTCGAAGTACCATTTTCCCCAACGGTCCAGTTCTTCACGAACTGCAGAATTTCTAAAATCAATATCATTGTACATCAGAAAATCATAATTGCCTTTTTCATCGTCAATCATTTCCTGCCATCCATCACCGTTACTATTAATTATTCTGAAAATGCCATCTTCACTAAGATTATAAGCATAGTCAACGCCGGTAAAACACATATAATTCCATTCAAAAGCGGAATATTTTTTTTGCCTCCCGGGAAAAGTAAATTTTGTGTAAGCTTCTATTTCGAATGGTTCTGAGATAGCTTCATTCCTGTTATCAGGATTTACTTTTATGGCTTGTATTTTTTCTATTTCATCGCCACCTGCCTTGTGATTTAAAACAATGTCTACCATGGCCTGCATGCCGGTAGCCCTGATGGCTTCCAGCGCTTCAATATATTCCTGTTTGGTTCCATACTTTGTTCTTACCGTTCCCTTCTGATTAAATTCACCTAAATCATATAAATCATACACATCGTAACCGGTGCTATAACCACCATTAGCTGCCTTAAATGCAGGGGGTAACCATATTGCAGTAAATCCAAGGTCTTTAAGACGAGGTGCGTCATTTTTTATTTGTTTCCAAAGGTTGCCATCACCGGGAAGATACCAGTGAAAATATTGCAACATAGTTCCTTTCAGCATGCTTAAATCTATTTCTATTAATAGGCAAATACAGGAATAACAGTTTCGCACCGTAGTTGTTCAAATGTAAATTATTATATTTTATGGAAACCTATGCAGCAAAAAAGCCGGGAATCTTATCCCATTCAATTTCTTAATTTCGTTTATGGATTCACGTTAGTTTGTTAAAACTTATATTGCCGGCAAAACATTCCGCAAGTAAATTAATATCAACCACGATTCCCTGTTGACGGTCATTTCAAAGAGAAGTCATTTGCTGTTTGTATAAAATTGGAAAATAGTAAACACAATAACGGCCAGAAAATTTTTATAAAAAATATTTATGTAAAAGAAATTTGCCTGTGTTTTTTTAAAAAGTAATTCTTAAAAACTTTATTATTCCAATTAGAAAAAATCTGCTTATTGAATACCTTCTTCTTTTTTAAATGCATAGGAGGTGTTCAAAATGTATTGATAAAAATCTGTCAGGGTGCTTGATACTATAAACTCGTAGGAAGGTGTGTAGAGTTTTATATAACGTGTAAGCGTATCGCCGCTTAATCCAGTAATTCTATGAATAACCTTTGGGCTAAAGCGATAATTTACATACCTGTCCTGCTCGTCCTCAACCAATCTTTTTTGGAAAGCAAGATTTTGTTTTCTTTTCCTCGCATTAAGCATATTGATCAACGCATCAATATCAAGGCCTGCAGCGCCACCCGGCTCAAAAGAAGATTGTAAACCGGGCTTTTCATAATTAAAAATCTTTGAGTACTCCATACGGTTTTCCAAAGAATCCCGGTGATACGTGTTGGTAAAAACGGTTACGCCCTGCAGCAATTTATACTTATTATTTATGCGTATCCGTAATGAAATATCAAAAGTGGTATAATCCGGTATTGTCTTTACCGGAAACTTTATTGTTGATTTTCCTTTGTAAGAAAAACTGATTGAATCATTTCCAGATACGTCAATATGGTAAGCCCCCAGAGAATCTGTTATGGCCCCCAGACCAGAAGTGCTGGAAACATTTACACCCGGCACTACATACAGCTTTGTAGAATCAAAAACAGTTCCTGAAATAGTAATTTGGGCCGAAGCCATCGTACTATACAGCGACTGCAATAATATAAATAACATAACAGGGAGAAAAAGCCTGAATGGTAGAATTCTTTTCAAATTTTTTATAATTCGTAATATTACATTATTGATTGTATCAAATTGCAAAGCAATGTTTTTTTAACGCTGATTTTAGAAAATTGAAGAAAACTTACTCCATATTTGTTAGTAGTTTTTCAATTTGTTTTGCGTAAAATTTATGTTCAAGCTCATGTATTTTTTTTGAAAGACTTTCAACTGTATCCTGATCATCAACTGAGCATATACTTTGAAAAATTATTTCTCCATGATCGTATTTCTCATCAACATAATGTACGGTGATACCGCTCTGCTTTTCTTTGGCTGCTAAAACAGCGCTGTGCACAGCATTTCCGTACATTCCTTTTCCGCCATAC
>CBIGQT010000115.1:0-7775 GCA_966191655.1 uncultured Ginsengibacter sp. | reverse complement strand
TTCTTGAAACGGGAGGCGGCTTAAAAAAAGCTGCCTGGTTTTTTAGGGATAGTAACGAACCTTTTGTTCTAATGAATGTAGATGTGCTTACCGACATGAATTTAAAACAAATGATTCATGAGCATATAAATTTAAAGCCTGTTGCTACATTGGCTGTCACTACAAGACATACTTCCCGTTATTTTTTGTTTGATGAATTACCCAACTTATGCGGATGGAGAAATGAAAAAACAGGTGAACAAAAAATAAGCCGTGAAGCCAGCAGGTTTTATCCAAAAGCTTTTAGCGGCATTCACGTTATCTCACCTAAAATATTTTCATTAATTAAAATGGAAGGAAAATTTTCTATGGTAGATGTTTACCTGGAGATTGCTAAAACGTATGCTATCACAGCATTTGACCATAGTAATACAAAATTTATCGATGTTGGAAAACCGGACAGTATTGCTAAGGCAGAAGAGTTGTTTAGTTAGGCCGTCACGTACCAATTATTTCTTCTTATCAAATAATTCACTTTTAGGAACTACTTTTATTTTATCGTTTTCCTTTAATGTTTTTGAAACCACATCATAGGGACCTGTAACTACTTCATCGCCCTCTTTTAATCCGGAAGTTATTTCTATGTCATTAATATCCTGTATTCCCGATTTTACAATTTGTTTTTTTACAGTACCGTCTGTCTGCACAATAAAAACAACTTCGTCTAAATCGTTATCGCCGGTATTAGAGGTAGATGCTACACTTGTTTGAGTGTTATCAACATGGTTTGCCATTTGCGTCTTACCATTACCGGTAGAGTCATTTTTTTCACGGGTAGTAACTGCATTTATTGGTACAGATAAAACACCTGTTTTTGTTTTTGTTTGTATATCAGCACTGGCGCTCATGCCCGTTCTGAAAGGAAAACTTTTTGATTTTAAACCAGCAATTAAATCCTTGTAAGATGAAGGAGATATTCTTATATACACTTTATAATTCGTTACATCCGTACTGGTGGAGGATGAATTATCAGTTTGTGTTGCAGCGCCATTATTACTGCTTGCAATTTGTGTTACAACGCCTGTAAACTTCCTGTCGTTATAAGCATCAACCTCAATAATAGCGCTGTCACCCAAATGAACTTTGGGAATATCATTTTCACCTACATCAACTCTTATTTCAATTTTACTCATATCTGCAATGCGCATCATTTCCGTTCCCGCCATCATGGAACTACCAACAACTCTTTCACCTTTTTTTACATTGAGTAAATCAACAACACCATCCATAGGAGAAACCAAAGTTGCCAAACTTATATCTTTATTAGCTTTTGCCAATCCCGCTCTGGCGCTTGCAACTCCAGCCGAGCTTGCATTAATGGACTCTTTAGCGGCATTAAAATTGGCCAGCGCTGATTTATATGCTGCATCTGCTGTATTAAATTCATTTGCCGAAATAACTTTTCCATCATACAATTGCTTTTGCATATCGTACGTTTTCTTTGCCTGGTCCAGCTGCGCCTGCATAGCACCGATAGCTGCGGTTGTGTTAGCCAGCTGTGCCTCCTGTTGGTTTACAATAGCTGCAGCCTGGTCTCGTTGAGTTGCATAAATATCACCATATATACGTGCCAGCACCTGCCCCTTCTTAACACTGTCGCCTTCCTTTACGTTCAGCTCTACAATTTCTCCTGATATGTCAGGGCTCATCTTAACTTCTACTTCTGGATAAATTTTTCCGCTTGCATTTACAGTTTCCACAATAGTTCGTTTCGCTACTTTTTCCGCAGTAACTTTTATTCCCTCGTCTTTTCCTATTAACCCTGCTTTTTTAAGTATTACCAAAAGCACAATTATTGCAGCCAGTGAAATAATTATCCATTTTAAACTTTTATTCATAATATCCTTTTATTTTTTAATTCGTTTAGATCAGCTACTTCAAATAATGATTACAATTTTATTCCCTGTCCCTTATAAAATTCCAAAACTTTCATTTTAAAAACGTAATCAAACTGGTTTGAAACATATTGCAATTTTGCACGAAATAAATTATCCTGATCTGTTATAAGTTCCAGTGTGGTCAGCATACCAATTGTATATCTTTTTGATGCGAAGTCATAACTTTTTTGCGCAGCATCCACCTGTTTTTGCGATGAATTAAATTTTTCCAAGGCAACAGTAGCTGCATTATATGCCTGGTAAATATCCTGTTTTAAAGTTTGATTGTCGAGTATTTTCTGATACTCCAGTGTTTTAATATTTAGCTTGGATCTTTCATAGTTTGCTCTTGTCTGCCATCCGTTGAAGATAGGAACCGATAGATTTATTCCGATAGATTGCCCAAAATTATTATTGAATTGAGGGCCCAAAGGGTCGGAAGTGATATAACCATTTTTTGCACCCTGTGTATATGATGGCTGTTGCACGTTAATAAAACCACCCATACCATCGCTTACTACAAACTGGGTTGTGCTATATCCAGTAGGAATTTGTTCATATGTAGGTATACGAGTGTACCCATAATTGGTACCAAGGGTTCCGTAAGCAGAAAGGCTGGGGTACATTGCACCTTTTGCTGCCACAGAGTTTTTTTGCGCAGCCATGATATTAAAATCATTTACTCTTTGTTGGGGAAGGTTGGCTAACGCCGACGCATATACGTTTTCCGGCTGCAGATCTGCAATAGGTTCTATAGGAATTTGATCAGCCGGCGGCTCTTCAATTTCAAATGGCTGCGCAGCATCCATATTCATATAAGATTTTAAAACATACAACGCCTGGGTAACATTGCCTGTTGAAGTAATTAGATTGGCGCTGTCACTGGCTAGCTGCGCTTCCAGTTCCACCGCATTCAACTCTGGTAATGCACCTGCATTTACCTGCTTGTTTACAATCTCCAGTTGCGCAATGGATTGCTTTACCTGCACATCGGCAATTTTTTCCTGCTCTTTTGCAAGCAATACCTGCAGGTAAGAATTAGCGACGGTTAAAGAAATATCCTCTTTCAATTTATCAGTTGCCGCTTTAGCCGCCTCCAGTGACCACTCATTAGCCAGTATGGTATTCCTTTTTGCAAACCAGTTAAAAATTTCAACATTGGATTGCAAATTCAAGCCAATCTGAAAAAAGTTTTGATTCACTAAGATACCTGTAGAAGGACTTTGCGATTTGCCAAATCTATATCCATCATTGTTACTAAAATTAAGGCTGGGGATTTGCGAGAGTTTGCTTTGCTTATAAGTGATGCCGGCAAGTTGGGCCTGTATTTCATTTTGCTTTATAGAAAGGTTACTGTCCAATGCATATTGAACACACCTTTGAAGACTCCATTTTTCCTGCGCCTTGGTCGCTATAAACAAAAAGCAAAAACAGATTAACAGTTTTAGTTTTCTACACATTTGACAAAAATAATGATTTGGCGTTTTATGTAATTATAAAGAAGTATAAATGGCAATTAATTATTTGTTACATCATTTTAAATCCTCTTTCCAGATCTTCTATTAAATAATCTGCTTCTTCCATTCCCACATACATTCTCATGGTTCTGTGATCCTTATTTCCCTGATCAAATTCATTTTGTTTTATAGAAGCGCATCCCGGAATGATCAACGATTCATGTCCACCCCAGCTTACAGCCATTAATATATGTTGCAGGCCTTCACAAAATTTTTCTATTGCTTCAACTGTTTGTGCTTTTATAATAAACGAAAATAATCCGCAGGCGCCACTCATTTGCTGCTTCGCTAATTTGTATTGAGGAAAATCTTTATCAAAAGGAAAAATAACCGACGCTACCTTTTCGTGATGCTTCAAATAATGAACAATTTTAAGGGTTGTATCCGAAATTTTTTCTAATCTTATTTTAATGGTTCTTAAACCGCGAATAAGCAACCAGGCATTAAAAGGAGTTGTTCCAATACCAATATTCATGTACTCGTTGTGAAAAATTTTAGTCATCATTTTCTTAGTGCCGCATAAAACACCTGCCACTACATCGCTATGGCCGCCTATATATTTTGTAGCGCTTTGTAAAACCAAATCAATCCCATACTCAAGAGGGCGCTGATACAATGGCGTACAATAACTGTTATCGCAAATTGTAAGTATCGCTTTTTCCTTAGCAAGACGTGCAACTTCTTTCAGATTCTGCAAATAAAAAGTCCAGCTATTGGGCGTTTCCAAATATATGATCGTGGTATTAGGTTGAATGGCATTTTTAAAATTTTCAACTTCTCTTCCATCAACATAAGTAGTAGTGACATTGAATCTGGGCAAAATGTCATTAAATAATTTTTGCGCCCATGAATAAGGTTTGTCTACAGAAACAATATGATCACCGCTTTTTATATTAGCAAGAACTGCTGCAAAAATGGCTCCTGCCCCGCTGTTAAAAACAAGACAATCTTCCGCACCATCAAGCGCCGCCAGCTTTTGAGATAAAATGGAAACTGTTGGATTATTGCCGCGGCTGTAGATGTATGTTGAAGCTTCGTCTTCAAAAGCCTTTCGCATATCATTTACTTTTTTAAAAGCGAAATTGCTGGTCTGAATAATTGGCGGAGCTACCGCATTAAAATATTGCTCACGATTTTCTCCTAATTCGTTTAAAATGTATGAAAGATCCATGGGTTATTCTTTAACAACTTTTCTATCTGTAATGGCTCTTGTAATAAAATAAATTATCATAAATGCTGCCAATACAGCTAAGCCGGTTAGCGCAGCATAGTTATTATTCCTGTAATCAGCAGCTATGCTTATACCAACAAAAGTATATGCTGCAATAAAAATAATGGGCAACAATGGATATAATTTCATCATAAAAATTCCACTGTCGTTAAGGTATGCTGTTTTTTTGCGAATAATAAAAATACTTCCTGCGGAAAAAACCATTCCGAAACAATCGAGAAAAATAGTGAAACTTAAAATGGTGTCAAACTGTTTAGCCCAAAAAAGTATTAATATGCATAAGGCTGAAAAAATACTTAATGATGTGGTAAGCGCTTCCGTTTTTATGTTTCTTCTTTTAAAAGATGGCGGCAAAATTTTATCTTCGCTCATGGCAGCCATCACTCTCGGATTACTCAGCAACAAAACATTTACATAGCCCAATACACTTAAAAAAAGGAGTACCGATAAAATGCGTTCCGCATTTACACCAAATACTTTTGAAGCCATAATTGCTGCAATGTTCTTACTTGTTTTTAATTCTTCAAAACCAATAACTCTTACGTAAGCATAGTTAATTAAAAGATATAAAATAATAATAATTGCTATTCCTAAAAATATTGCCCGTGGAATTGTCTTTTGCGGATTGCGAACTTCTTCTCCAAGATTAATTGTTTGCTGATAACCGCCGTAGGTAAAGCTTACAGCCACAAGCCCAACGCCAAAAGCTTTTAAATATTCAGTTAGAACCGGTGTGTTGTGTGAAGCGGATAAAAGCACAGACGAAGCCGGCTGCGCTGCAAAAAACAAAGGGCTTATTAATAAAATAACCATGATTACTTTAATAACAGTTAATACATTCTGAGTACGGGCGCTCATTTTTAAACCTAATAAATTGACTCCAAAAAAAATTATAATAGAAAAAATGGCGATTGTAATTTGGATGGTTTGCAAATGGCTTGCATTCACCGGACTTGAAAGCCATGTTCGATCTTGAGAGAGTGGAAGTAAAACTCCTGTAATATATTCCGCACCCACTAACGCTACTGCGGCAAGTGAGGCAGCGTTAGATACAAGAATAATACAGTTTACAGCAAATGCAATAGAAGGATGATAAGCATAAGCGAAAACTTTATAATAGCCTCCCGTCACCGGCAACCTGCTTCCTATTTCAGCATAGGTGAGCGCACCGCAAAAGGCAATGAGGCCTCCTGCTATCCATGCACTGAAAAAAATAAAAGGACTGCTAACTGCTTTCGCAACATTTACCGGCGTTCTGAAAATTCCCATACCTATTACAAAACTTACCATGATGATGGTAAAATCAAAAAGCGTCAATTGCTTTGCTGGTTTCATTTTGGGAAGATAAAAAATATTTGTGGTTACATTTGCGTTTTATCAGTCTTATGAAATTAAAGAAACTGTTGTTGCTTTTAATTCCTGTATTCAATGCCGTTACAGCTCAAAATATTGTTCAGTCCGACTCTTCCATAACACTTCAGAATATCACCGTAAACGCTTATGAAAATAACCGGAAGCTTATCGACCTTCCTTCGGCAATAAGTCTTGTTACTAAAACAGATCTTAATCGTTTTAATAATACCAGCATTTTATCAGCTATGAACAACAATCCCGGTGTAAGAATGGAAGAACGTTCTCCCGGAAGTTATCGTCTAAGCATACGCGGTAGTTCGCTCAATTCTCCGTTTGGTGTAAGAAATGTAAAGGTCTATTATGATGGAATTCCCTATACCGATCCCAGTGGAAACACTTATTTAAATCAGCTCGGGTTTTTTAATTTTCAATCAATAGAAATTATTAAAGGGCCTGCAGGAAGTATTTATGGAGCAGGCACAGGAGGCGTATTATTAATACGAAATGGTGCTAACCAGTTTCATCCGGGGGTTTCAGTAAATTATAATGCAGGCAGCTATAACTTACAAAATATAAATGCCAACGTAAGGCTGGGAACAGATGCTTCGCATAATACTATTAATTACCAGCATCAAACCTGCGATGGATACAGAGATCATACGGCTATGCGACGTGATGTTCTTACCTGGGATGCTGTATCTAAGCCAAATGAAAAATCTGAATTACAGGCGCATTTTCTATATGCAGATTTGCAGTACCAAACACCAGGAGCGCTTACATTGAAAGAATATAACGCAAATGGAAAATCTGCACGCCCTGCTGCCGGAGGCTTTCCCAGCGCTGAACAGGCACAGGCAGCATTTTACCAAAAAACATTTTTAGCAGGCTTTACTTATGAAAATAATTTTAGCAAAAACTGGAAAAACACTACGTCTATCTATGGCGCATACACGCAAACAAGAAATCCTTCCTTCCGTAATTATGGAAAAACAACAGAGCCCCATTTTGGAGGAAGAACCGTTTTTGATTACAGCGAAAAACTGCAAAGTGTTTTATTGACTTTTAATGCCGGCGCTGAATTTCAGCAAAGTTTTAATACACAAAGAATATTTGATAATAATAACGGGCAAACAGATTCTTTGCAAACAAATGACGAGATCTATAACAACCAGGGATTTATTTTCGCCCAGGCAAATATTGTATTAACATCAGGATGGATCTTTACAGCCGGCGCCAGCATTAACAAATATGGTCTTAATTTTTCAAGACTATCGGATGTGCCTCCAACAAATGATGAAAGGAAATTTAATAATGAGTTTACTCCCAGGCTTGCCATTCTAAAAAAGATCAGTACCGTCATTTCCGTTTATGGAAGCATCGCCAAAGGTTTTTCTCCCCCCACCACTGCTCAAATTTTACCTTCAACTAATGTTTTCAATACAACATTACAGGCTGAAGAAGGTATAGATTATGAATTTGGCGCTAGAGGAAGCCTTTTAAAAAGTAAACTTTATTTTGATATTAACGCTTTCTTTTATTCAATAAAAAACGCTATCGTTCAAAAACAGAATCCTAGCGGCGCAGATTATTTTGTTAATGCCGGTTCGGGAAAAGAAAACGGATTGGAGACTTTTATTTCTTATGAATTGATTAATAATATAGATGGATTCATTAATCATTCGGGTATAAATATCAGCGATACCTGGAATAATTTTCATTACAAAGATTTCAAGCAACTGGCTGCAGATTATTCCGGAA
>CBIGQT010000114.1:0-7776 GCA_966191655.1 uncultured Ginsengibacter sp. | reverse complement strand
TAACAGCATCTTCTGAAACCTGTATTTGAAAATCTTTTCCTAAGGCGACTTCCCAATTTAATACAACCTCGCATAAATCATATCGGGCTCCTAGATCAAGATAGATGGATTGAGGATCACTTGCATAACTGCCCCAACGGGTAAGTAAATTCCCATCAAACGCGGCAGAAGCGGGTAATGACGGTGCTGCTGAAGATGCTATTGCAGGTTTGTTAAGCGCAATGTTCACTGAATTACACGTATCAAAAATATCCAGTTCTTTTAATCCATAAACCATCAACTTATTGGAAAATGTAGCCAGATAAACTCTTCCATTCGCAATTGTAGGGCACGCAAATTTTGCATAATTACCAGGAATATCGTTGCTATCCATGGAAGAATTCCACAATTCCTTTGTTACATCTGTTGCACTAAATGCTCTTAAAATGCCAAGGCAAACGGTTTGATTGGCATTTCCACTTAAGGACTGATTTACCCATAATACAGCAGTTGAATCAATTGAACCATTTGACGATAAAGAAAAAAAGGAACCATTTCCGGCAGTTGGGCCATGAACACTACTGGTGATGGCATTTAGTACATCAAGGGTGTCTGCAGATCTATCAAAAGGAAACTCATATAAAGGTGCCATCTCGCTCCATGAATAAACATATTCTTTTTGCTCTCCTTTATAATAAGCAAGCGAAGAGCGAAGAATCCAAACATTAGTACCAAGGGTAATAGTTTGAGCTACATGATTAACCGCGGGATCATAACCTCCCATATTATCACGATCTAAGAGATAAAGGTTACCATCTTTACACCCGGTTAAAACACGATGAGTATTTGGAATAAGTAACATTCCTGATACTCCAAAATCACGATCATTCGCTTCAAGATTTGGATAATTTTTAGGTGTAAAGAAGCTGCTTATCGTGAATGTATTTCCCGATGGCACCAGTTTTAAAGCACTTTCAGAACGGTTGATTAAATTCGCCGGATCATTAGTTACTCCCACCGAACCATTTCCCGTTGCCAGGTAAATATTTCCTGATTCGTCGGCCGAAGGCGCCGCTGCACTCATCCATATTCCGCCGTTGTAACCATTGGGAGTATCATTATAAATTATTTGCTGCTGCAGAGAGGTCTTATCATACCCCATAACCCAACCATGGTAAGGTCCCCAGTCACAATGAGAAGACCAGGTTATATAGAGAATACCATTCAACAGTAAAAGCCCTGCACGTTGATTTTGTGTCTGAGAGTTAAATGTTATAAACCCACCAACATTACCGCTGCCTGTTCCGGCAACCGAAGCACTTATTAAAACAGGGCTATTGGGTTTTTCAGCACCGGTAGTAATGTCCAATGCATGCAGGTATTGTTGAAAAGTATTGTCTGTCTTTACGCTTCTTGCTACTAAATAAATTGTATTAGTGGCAGAGTCAATTACCGGAGTTCCTACTATTCCCATATTTCCGCTAAAATCTTTGTAATTACTACTACAGGCACCCGTCATATCACTATTCTTTATGACCCTTGAGCCAGGAGGCGTTAAATTAACCTGCCAATATGGATTACTGACATTTGCAGAATCCGCATCAAATGCATAAACAGTATTATTGACTGTAGCAGTAATTACGATATTTTTATTCCCATATCCGGGTATATTTACATCTAACATAACAAGGGGTTGAGCGTAAATCTGGTCGTCAACTGTACGGGAAAATATTGTTCCAAAAGAACTCTTATTTACATTCCTGGTTGTAAGAATAGTTTCTTTTTTGTTCCACCCGGTTCTGTATAAATCATTATGCTGGGTAAGCACTGAAACCTGGGAAAAGGAAATAGATGATTGCAGTATAAAAAAAATTACAAGGTATATACTTAGGTATTGTTTGTATATATTCATAGGTTTAAAAAGTAAAGATATACTAAAGACAAAAGTTATTCCATATTAATTCAGTATTAAAACGTTATGCTGTTTTTATTATTATGGATAAAGATAAACAGGGTAATGAATATTTAAAATTTGCAGTTTCGACTATTTTTGCACATCCGAATTATTGTTATTATTGCAAATCCAATCTCCTGCGGAATGATCAATTGAGGCAAAAGAAAAATAATATTTCTACATACTAAGGTTATATATTTTTTTTCCGCTTTCCCAGATATCTTTTTAATTATTTTTCCTAAGGCGGCAATTTAAAGGCTTAAGTTATTAAACTACTAATGAAGCGTATTTTTTTGATACTGATTTTGCAAAGCTTTACTGCTGCAAAAATGTACAGCCAGTCATTTACAGTGCATGATCTTATAACTTTATCTGCATTGTCACCGCAGAACATTGACCGTTTTATGCACAGGAATGGCTTTATCCTCGATAAAGACGATGTAGAAGGTGACAGTATTACAAGCTACATTGTAAAAACAAAGCATAAAAAAACTGACAGTATCCCACGAAAAAGTATTGATTTATATCAGAGGCAAAATTCAAGATATTTTATTTTGAATACTTTATCATTAACCGAATATGTGGATGGCAGGCAAAGTCTGATTAAATCAGGATTTGTTTTTGATTCTACTAAAGACGTAAGAAAAGATACATCTGTGCTTTTTCTAAAAGCCAATATCAGTATTGAATCAACCAGCGAAATGAGGGATAGTATGATGGAATACACTTTTAAATTGCGGGAGCGAAAAATACCGGAATCTATCACCTTTGCAGAAGATCTGCTCCAGTTTGACTCCCACGAATTCCTGGTAAGTTATTTTGGCAAGAAAAATGTTAGCGGTGATATGTATTATTTTTCTGACAAAGAATTAAAAAAATGTTCTGTTTTGTTTGGCAGCACAAATTACCAGGCTTTATTTGTCTGGGGCGATGAAAATAATCTTAATAATCTTTCTTACATACTTATATCAAATGTAATTCCTACAAAAGGAGCTGTGCAGAATGGTATCGCTGAAGGAAACAACGAATGGAAATTTCATAACGGTATTTATTGGGGAATGCCTGTTAGAGACATCTTACAACTGAACGAAATGGATTTCTATATCTATGGTAATAAATCAGCGCTTGCTTTTATGGTAAAACCGGAAAATACAGGAAAAATTGATAAGAAAACAGCCATATTGTTTAGTTGTAGCAATTGTTTCGACAATAAAATTTTTAACCAGCAGGAAGTTAGTGCGCTGGATGTTGCTAAAGCGGACCTGCCCTTGCGAATTTTCGATATTATTATTTATCCATAAAACATTGATCAAACTAACTAATGAAAGGTTTTTGCCCCGCGTGAGAAACTGCAACTAAACTATAATTTACCACTTTATTCTCATGACAGGGAGAGATTCAATTATCACTAAAAGGCTGGATGAGCAATGTTTCAATTTTACTTTCTTTATCGAGACCTATTAACAATTGAAGATCGGGGGTGCCTGAAACTTTGTATTTATTAATTCCATTTGTCGTATTTATATAGGTAACGTTTTGAAAATTATTGAGGGGGAAAATTTGATTTTCAGAAATAGATTTAAAATTATCAGCGGTAATCTTGCTTTTAAAAGTCTGACCTGCCAAAGCATACACACTGTCTGCCTGCTTATTCTGAAAATAATGAATAACCACCTGAGACATGGAATCGAGCAGGTTTTGCGAAGCATCTTTTGCCTGGCAAAAACCTGCCTGCATTATTAAAAGAACGATGATGGTTATTAACGCTTTCTTCATGATAGTTTTTTGATAAAGATAAAATAAATTGTCATGAGTGAAGACCGGTCACTATGCTAAGCTATCACATTAATTCACTTTTATTTATTATCTATTGCTTTCCATACATCTTCAATTTGAATATTTCCCTGGAATTCTTTTACATACTCTCCTTTTTTATTATAAACAAGAAGTTTGGGAAAAGTTTGTACATGAAAATAAGGGAGAAAAAAATATTTGGGATCCCACGTCATTGTTATTTGTGGATAGTCAGCGATTTTATAAGTTTTATAAAACGACATCATATCACTGTAAGGAAGCCACGTAGTCATTAATATCTGTGCTTTACCAAAATGATCTGTATTTTCTAAAATTTCTTTGGCAACCATCTGGCAATGCCCGCAATCGGGGCTAAAGATCATTAATAAAGTGGGTTTCCCTTTCATTAAATCTTCATTTGTAAAAAGAGTACTATCAGGGGCTTTATAGCTGACAAAAGCCGGTATGGTACCGGTACGTATGTAAACGGGAACGCTATCAGTTGTTGTACTTGTTTGCGAAAATACTGCACAAACTATAAGCAGGTACGCGGATAAAAATAAAAGTTTTCTCATCAATAAATTTTTATAAAACTAATAAAAAAATATTTCTAACAAAATGCAAAGGAAAGTCCTTATAAAAACAACGGTAGTTTATTATCAACACTCTTATTGTTGAAATAACCCCGGGTGAGGATTTCAGTTGATAACAATTACAAAATTAAATTCTTCTAAGAAGCCGCAATTACAAAAATAAATTTGTAAATGCTTTAGGTAAACAGTAAATTTATAACCGCATTATCAACTCGCCTCTGTCCTGGAAATTCTTAACCCATTTTATTCATTAAAATAATTTTCCAAATTAAAACCAAGGGAGGCACTTATGCATGCACGCTTAACGTTTATCAACATTCAGCAGGAAAAAGTTGAAGAACTTAAAAGAATTTTCAACGAACAAATTGTCCCGGTTGTAAAAAGTCAAAAAGGCAATATCGGCATCTGGCTTTTGGAGCCAACCGATCAAAAGGATGAATACATTTCACTTACAGAGTGGCTTTCAAAAGCGGATGCCGATAATTATGAATCAAGCGGCACCTACACAACATTGGTTAGTAAGATCAATGGAATGTACATTGATAAACCTTATTTAAAAAACTATAATATTGCCGAAAGCAAAATTATGTCAACCACCATGTAGCTAATGGTTTAAAATAATTTTATATCGCAATAAAGACGGTTTGTATTTTTCATTTTGTGTGAGAAATTGACACCGGGCTTGCAGATGAAAGATAGATTCACGGGTGATAATTCCTGCAGGCCCTTTTTTACTGAAGGTTTATCAAAGATCATAGCTTACTGTGAAACCCCCATGTTTGAGAAACTTCAACCTTCTTATTCGTTTTCTCCCAGGTTGATTACTACTGAATGCGCAAGTGTAACCACTAACTCCCGTCATCTTTCTACCTACCCAACTCCCGCTTCATCCCATAAAACCTCATTCTATAGAGAACGGAGCCCATATATGGATATTGAATTCCATTCTATAGAGAGTGAACTTCATTCTATAGAAAGTGAACCTCAGTAAATAGAGAATGAACTTTTGAGGGGTGTAAACAGGAAAAAACCCTTCATTTTTAATTTAGTTCTACACTTTTGAAGTGTGAGACATCTAATAACCCGGAATAACTCATTAAGCATTTTTATTATCCTATTGCCATTTCCAAACAAAACCTTCGGCCGTTTTCCTTTTAGCGGTTTATTATTTCAGACTGTATGCACCAACAGAGCCATTCTGTCAAAAAAAACGTTTGGACAGAACCCAATTGAAATAAAGCTTTTACATTAAAACATATCTTTCTAAAAGAGAATTTGTAATTTCCTATTTGCATTGGGTTATTAATATAGGTAAATACTTATATGGTGTTTAAATTTTTAAAATTACTTCTTGACTGGTCGGAGGTATGGGCGCCGCTTATACCTTTAGTTTATTTATTATTTAAAAGAGACCAGCCGGCTTTTTTAAAACCGGTGATTATTTATTTATGTTTTGCTTTCGTAATTAATTTATGCGGAGATATAATAAGCGATTTTAAAAGCCACCTGCCTGCGTGGCTTCATAGTAATAATGTGTTATATAATGTGCACTCTATAATACGCTTTATCTGTTTTAGTTATTTTTTTATAGCACTTAAGCAAACTTCTTTTACTCGGCTTAAAAATATTCTTCCTTTCATTTCATTATTTATAATCGCACTTAATTTTACATGCGTTGAGGATTTCACCAATCCCAATCACTTAAGTGGTAATTTACTGTCTACAGAAGCTTATCTCTTGTTGATTTATTGCATGCTGTATTATCTTTCCAAATTGAGAGACGGAGTAGATGATATAGCCAGCGGCGCAGATTTTTGGGTGGTAACAGGCCTTAGCATTTATGTAGTGGTCAATTTTTTTGTGTTTTTATTTTATGTCCCAATGATAGACCAGGATAGTTTATTTGCAAATAATATCTGGGACCTCCATAACATTGCTTATATTATATTATGCTTATTTATAACTAAAGCCTTTTATGAACCTGCTCGACATCAGTATACAGTATAGGGTTATTATTGGCATTTCAGCAATGGTATTTCTGTTCGCCAGTTTTTTGATTGCGTTTATAAGCAACCAGCGCAAGAAACTTCAGTACCATAAAAACCTGCAGGCTATTAATGAGCAGCAGCAAAAGGTGTTGCTGCAGCAAAACATTAAGCTGGAAGAACGCGTTAAGGAAAGAACTATAGAACTGGAGAAACAAAAAGAAAGTCTTCAAATTGCACTTGCCGATCTTAAAGCCAGCCAACTGCAATTAGTGCAAAAAGAAAAGATGGCGTCGCTGGGCGAAGTTGCTTCGGGTATTGCACACGAAATACAAAACCCGTTGAACTTTGTAAATAATTTTGCAGAGGTAAATGCAGAGTTGCTGTCGGAAATAGAATACCTGCTTACCAAAGAAAATTTATCTTCCGATGCTAAAACAGAAATTGATTTGCTTTTAAAAGACAGCATTCAAAACCTTCATAAAATAAACCAGCACGGCAAGCGTGCAGATAGTATTGTAAAAAATTTGCTTCAGCATGCAAGGAGTGGTGGCAGCGACAAAGACCTTACGGACATTAATTTTTTAACTGAAGAATATTTAAAATTGTCTTACCTCGGCTATCGGGCAAAAGATAATTTATTTAATGTTGATATTAAAATCACTTCCGACCCAAACATTGATAAGATAAATATTGTGCCCCAGGATATAGGCCGTGTGTTAATGAATATTTATAACAATGCTTTTTATTCCATTAATGAAAAAACAAAAAAAAACCTGGTGAATTATCAACCCGAAGTTACCGTAAGTACCAAAAAGGAAGACGGCAAAGTAATAATAAAAATCAGGGATAATGGATTGGGGATTCCGGCAAAACACATAGATAAAATATACCAGCCTTTTTTTACTACAAAGCCAACAGGGGAGGCGACAGGACTTGGCTTATCATTAAGTTACGACATTATTAAAGCCCACCAGGGCGAACTGAAAGTTGATTCTGTTGAAGGAGAATTTGCTGAATTTACTATTGAGTTATTGTGTGATTAATAAATTTTTTTTCCAACTATTGTGGATTTCTTGGTGGTGATGGATTGAGTGCCTTATTAGTTGGTGTAGTAACTAAAGCAAATGGTGTTATGGTTGGGTCATCATTGGTTAATTCAATATCATAAGTTATCTGGCCGGGAGTACCTGCCGGATCGTGAGGTTTAAACAGAACGTACTTAAAACTTCCGTTTGTTATTTGGGTTTTTATTGCCTTCCTGTCGGGCTTTGTTAAAACAAGGTTACCAAAATAGGTTTTGTCACCAAATGGAATAGTAGAAGGCTGTCCCATCAGGAATTTAATATCGGGATTAATATTAAAACTGTTATTATCGTTTGTCCATCCATGAAGGGTAAATATATCCGGTAATTCCGTGTAGAACCGTAATACTATTCGTTTGGGCGACGAGATAAAAGTTGCCGCATCT
>CBIGQT010000113.1:0-7787 GCA_966191655.1 uncultured Ginsengibacter sp. | reverse complement strand
CTTCCAAAAATTTGTTGGCAAAACTTATCCAGTTTGCTTTCGGGTAGGCGGCATAGTGAGCATTAAAGTTACCGGTAGCGCCTCCGAATTTCCCTGTAAATGGAATGAAGCTGAATTGCTGAATTTGGTTTTCAATTCTTTCAACAAATACCATGATTTCTTTTCCAAGCATTGTTGGGGAAGCGGGTTGCCCGTGAGTTCTGGCAAGCATGGGAATATCTTTCCACTTTTTAGAAAGGTTCAATAATTCATGCTGCAGGTTTAGTATTGAAGGAAGGTATTCAAATTCAATAGCATCTTTCCATAATAGAGGAATTGCGGTGTTATTAATATCCTGCGACGTTAGGCCAAAATGAATCCATTCCAGCAAATCATCACCATGTAATTCTTTTAATTTTTCTTTTAAAAAATATTCAACTGCTTTTACATCGTGGTTAGTAATCTTTTCGATTTCTTTAATTTTTTGAGCATCTTCCAAAGAAAATGATTCATTGATTTTTAGTAATTGCTTTTTTAAAGCAGGGGTGATTTTAAAAAACTTGGTTTCCCCTAAAAAAATAAAATAAGCTATCTCAACCTTTACCCGGTATTTAATTAAAGCAAATTCTGAAAAATATTCATCGAGCTGTTGTAGTTGATTACGATACCTTCCGTCGACAGGAGAGACTGCAGTAAGTGGTTGAAGTTGCATGTAAATTGATTGTTATAACGCAAAAAAAATTGATGTTTTAATCATTTTCATTGCACTAATTTTGCCGCAAAAATAAAGTAATAGGTTTGCAAAGAAAAATAAGGGTTGGTGCGGTAAATTACCTCAATACGAAACCTCTCATATACGGATTTGAAAAAGGAATGATGTCTGAAAGTGTGGAATTAAAAATAGATTTCCCGTCAAAAATTGCCGCGATGTTGCTTGAAGACAAGATCGATGTTGGTTTAGTTCCTGTTGTAGTAATTCCTGAAATGAAGGAGTATCATATAATTTCCGATTACTGTATTAGTTGCGATGGTGAAGTGGCGAGTGTGTGTCTATTTAGCGAAGTGCCCTTGCATCAGGTAAAAAAAATATTGTTGGATTATCAGAGCAAAACTTCAGTTGAACTTATTAAAATTCTTATCAGAGAGCATTGGAAAATTGACCCTGTTGTAGAGGAAACGTCAGGAAATTATCAATCAAACATTGCCGGAACAACAGCAGCCCTTGTAATTGGTGACAGGGCGTTAAAGCAAAGAAAGATTTCAAATTACATTTATGATTTGGGAGGTGAATGGAAAAAATTTACCGGTTTGTCGTTTGTTTTTGCAGCATGGGTGAGTAATAAAAAGCTGGATGAAAAATTTACTGTCGCATTTAATGAGGCAAATGCTTTTGGAGTAAAAATATTGAAAGAAGTGGTGAGAGAAAATGAAACTGGTATTTTTAATCTTATAGATTATTATACACGCTATATCAGCTTTGAAATGAATGACGAAAAAAAGAAAGCAATGAAATTGTTTTTAAAAAAAGTAAATAATCAGTGTTAGTTTCATATTCTAAAACAAAAGATATTTAATTGTAAATCGTATTCCTGACCTGTTTTAGTTCTTATAAAAGGATGTTTGTAATTATTAGCTGCCTCTTTAAAATAGAATTTGAAATCGGCTTTTAAAATAATATCAAAAATTTCTAAAAGCTCTTTATTCTGTTCAAAGGTTCCATGATATTCAACAAACATATTCCGCACCTGGCCAAGATTGTCTGCTATATCTTTCAGGACTTTATACTCTGCTCCCTCAATGTCAATTTTTAAAAAATCAACGTTTTGATTTAAATAATCCTTTAACCTTGTGGCTTTTACTGTTATAGTGTTCGGTGACGAGTCGCCTCCTATTTTACTGGCCATACCTCCTTCGCCGATAAAGTTTAAAGAAGTGTTTTCAATCCATATCGCTTCATTCTTTGCGTCAATATTTTCTAAATGATGTGATAAAATATTTTTTTGCAATAAGCTAAAATTTTTTGCATCGGGTTCAAAACAAACAATGCGGGCCGAAGGACAAATGCTTTTTAAATAAATAACACTTAAACCGATATTTGCGCCGCAATCAAGAATATACGCATTCTCTGGAAGAGCCTGCTCATAAACACAATCAACAAAAATTTCTTTCAATCCATGAAGATATTGAGGTCCGCTATAAAAGAAAGTTTTGCGGTTTAATAATGTGTGAGAATGAATTGTATCGGGAGTAATGTGCTTTAAATACTTTATAAAAAACCAGTTCAGATTTGCTTTTTTATATGGATTGTTCCCAATTGACTTAAGCTTTTTGGTTGCACCGGCAGAAATTTTTTTAATAAAAGAATTATTTCCCATGTATAAATAATTGTGCGATTTAATTTTTATTCCCGTTACGAATCTCCCAATCGAATCCAACTTTCAGGATAGATATCTTCAAAATGTCTATCGACCATGAAATTTTTTGGTACGATAACAATCTTGCTTTTACTTTTATTTAACCAGGAAGACCACCAGCTAAACGAGCCATTGGAATTGATATGATGTGAACAGTTTGAAATAAGAAACATGTCTTTCCAACTGTTACCTTTTGTATTTATGTTTACTATAGTAAAGTTTGGTCCAATGAAATTATCTTTAACCCAAGAATAATCATTTGTAAAAAAAAAGAAATGTGGGTCTTCAACCAGAGTTTTTATTTTTTCCATGGCACTTACAAAATACTGCAGCGTGCAAACTGCTCCATATTTTTGATAATTGTTTGTGTCCAAAAAATCCCCTCTTCTAACATGAACAGAAACACTGGCAGTCCTCTTTATTTTTTTCCAGGCTTCTAAATTTTCACTTCCAATATTTTCCACATTAAATTGAAATGTATTCAGAACCTGTTCTTTTATATCAACAAAGTATTTTTCAGAATGCCAACCCCCGGCATGAAATTTAATTCCCCGGGATGGTTGTAAATATTGGGGCTTAAAATTATAATCCTCATTTTCTTTTATAATGGCTATTCCTAAAAAATTAAATATTCTGATGATGGGTTTTGAAATGAATGC
Source organism: uncultured Ginsengibacter sp. (assembly GCA_966191655.1). Classification (GTDB taxonomy): domain Bacteria; phylum Bacteroidota; class Bacteroidia; order Chitinophagales; family Chitinophagaceae; genus Ginsengibacter. Next base: position 4,735 of record CBIGQT010000113.1, on the reverse strand, counting down.
AAATTTTTTATAGTCTAATGCTATATATATTAAATACAAAACTTTATTAATTAATGTGTCATAATATTTGATTCCAAAAACTTTATCCAACTCATAACCGTTATGAATCTTTTGTGATTTTTTTGAAAAAATAAATCTGGTTGACTTAGACAGCTTTTTCTTTTGTAAATAAAATGCATATTGCGACATTTGATTTCCCAAACCATTAAATATAATAACCACATCCATATAGAATACTTAATAAAAAATAAGTTTGCAATACAATTTTACAAAGCGGGCAAATTTAATGGTCTTCTTGTAAAAAAATAATATCCTGCAATTAATAAGAATTTAAAATTTAAAGTAGCTACAGCCGATTGAAAATAAGAGTTTTGATTTTTTTTTAAAATTAAACGATTTTGCATTTGATTTAAATCATTATTATGCCTAATATTTTAGCTAATCTTGGAAAGGGAATTAATCATAATATTAAAAAGATGTTTTACAGGCCTTACAGCATCTTTGATATCGGTTGGGCAAAGGAAAAAATTTTAAAACATCAAACTGATATCATCAGCTTAAAGCATCATTTATACCTGAATAAATATAAAATAGCTTTTAAAGATGGTCCTACATTTCTTATGTCAATAGATGAGTTATTCATAAGAGAGTTTTATAAGTTCAGGACAAATAAAGAGCGGCCGAAAATAATTGATTGCGGATCTTATATTGGTACAAGCATTCTTTATTTTAAAGTTAATTATCCAAATGCAATAATAAAGGGATTTGAGCCGGATAAAGAAAACTACTCCCTTTTAAAATCAAATCTTGATAATTGGAATTTCTCTGATACAACCGTACTAAATGCAGCAATTTGGATTAATGATGGAAATATCTCCTTTAATTCTGTTGGTAATATGTCAAGCAGAATTGAAACTGATGTGGAGGAAAACCAGAATAAGGCTATTGTAAAATGTGTAAGGCTAAAAGATCTTTTATATGAAGAAATTGATTTCTTAAAAATTGACATTGAAGGAGCAGAGTTAGCAGTTTTGCAGGATTGTTCTGACAAATTGAAAAATGTGAATAATCTTTTTGTTGAATATCATGGAAATTATAATGAAATGGTTAAGCTAAATGAGATTTTAGAAATTCTGTTGCAAAATAATTTTAAGTATTATATAAAAGAGGGAAATGCTGTTTACTCAAAGCCATTTTGGGACACAAGTAAAATTGGGGAGTACGATATGCTATTAAATATTTTCGCTTTTAGAGACTAATATTTTTATCGCGTCGTAGGTAAAAAAAATATTAATGTAAGTTAATTTACATTATTTTTTTATAAACAATATCATAGTAGTTTCCTCCATTTGGATGAGTTGCGAATTTATGTCGTGAAAATTCTTTATATCCGTGTTGGCTTAAAAAAGCTTGTAGATCTTCGAGTTGACAACAGCCTTTATAAGATTCAAAGTCCGGCACTTCTGTTTTTATGTAAGTAAAATTCTTCAAGATTGGTATCGCGCCGTTAAGTACTAACAATTCTGAACCTTGTGTATCCATAACCAGCATATCATAATCAGAAATATTAATATTATTAGCTTTTAATAAGGAAGGCAGAGTGACACTTAATAATTTAATTGTTTTTTCAAAAATTACTTCCGGCCAGATATCCTGGTGAAGATTAAATTCGAGAATTGAAGAAGAAGCTCCATTATTACTGGCAAGCTTAAAATCATACTCCTTGTTGTCAATATCAGTAACAAGACCTTTAATAGCTATTTGCTTTTGTACTCCCGCAAGATTAGATTGTAGCGTCTCAAACACTTCCGGTATTGGTTCAATCCAAACTACTGGCAATCCATATTGAGCATACAATTTTATTTCCTGCCCGGTATTGGCACCAACATGAATGATCCCATTAATTTTTTTAAGAAGTCTGTCAGGGTTTCTTCTAAAAATATCTTTTACTTGTTGTGATAAGGTTTTTTGCAACTTATTTTTTTACATTGAGAATAAAATAATTATCTAAATTATAATAATTTATTAATTGCTGGCCGCAGAAAGTTGATTTGTAAAATTTAAATAATTGTAACTTCTTTAGCAGTACAAACCTAATTTAGATAAACTTAATTTAGATAATAGATTATTTTTATTTCTCAAGCCATAGAATAAATAAATGAAAGAAGTTCCCCTGATTTCAATTTGTATCCCCGCGTATAAGCGTGTTACATATTTGCAAAGGCTTTTTGATTCTATCTCAATTCAAACCTTCAAAGATTATGAAGTAATAGTTACAGATGATAGTCCTGATGAAAGTGTTGGAAGTTTCGTAAATGAGTTTCGGGGCATAGAAAATATCAGGTATTACAAAAATATAAAAGTATTAGGTACACCCGAAAACTGGAATGAGTCTATAAGAAAAGCAAACGGGGAATGGATTAAATTAATGCATGATGATGATTGGTTTGCCAATAAAAATTCTCTACAAATATTTTATGAAGCAACGTTGAAAAATACTGCCTGTTCTTTCTTTTTTTCAGCTTATAAAAATGTAAATAGAAAATCAAATTTCGAACAACCTGTTTACTTAAATTGGTGGGGAGATTTTCTTTTAAATCTAAACCCTCTTAATGTTTTTAAAAAGCAATTTATTGGTGCCCCAAGTTCCACATTAATCAGGAGAAACGTTGGCCTCTTTTATGACAGTAACTTTAAGTGGGTTGTAGATTTCGAATATTACATCAGGTGTTTGAGGAAAATTAAAAAATATCATTACATTAATACGATTCTTATAAATGTTGGGCTAAATGAAGAACAGGTTACAAAATATTCCTTTAGAATTCCGGAAGTAGAGATTCCGGAAAATCAGTTGCTGATTGAGAAATTAGGATATAATATTTTAAGAAATATTTTTGTGTATGATTATTATTGGAGATTTTATAGAAATCTTGAAATAAAAAGTGAGCAACAAATAAAAAAATATTATGCTAAACCTTTAAATCCTTTGCTGAGGCAAATGATAAATTTTCAAAAAAAAATTGCACCGGTAATTTTAAGAACAGGGTTATTTTCGAAGATCTTTATGTTTCAAAATTATTTCCTTAGCCTTTTCAAAAGGATTGAATAAAAAAATTACGTAGTTTGCGATTATGAAAACAGCCCTCATAACAGGAGTCACAGGACAGGATGGAGCTTATTTATCGGAGCTTTTATTGGATAAAGGATATGAAGTTCATGGAATAAAAAGAAGAAGTTCTCTCTTCAATACGCAAAGGATTGATAATATTTATGAAGATCCGCATCGTCCCGATCCAAAATTTAAATTGCATTATGGCGACCTTACAGATTCAACAAACATCATAAGAATCATACAGGAAGTTCAGCCCGATGAAATTTATAACCTTGGAGCCATGAGCCATGTACAGGTAAGCTTTGAAACGCCTGAATATACTGCGGATGTGGATGGCGTGGGGACTTTGCGTATACTCGAGGCTGTGAGGCTCCTTAATCTTACAAAAAAGACGAAAATTTACCAGGCTTCTACTTCTGAATTATACGGCTTGGTGCAGCAGATTCCTCAGAGTGAGACGACCCCTTTTTATCCACGATCTCCTTATTCTGTTGCCAAGTTATATGCCTACTGGATAATCATAAATTACAGGGAAGCTTACAAAATGTTTGCCTGCAATGGTATTTTGTTTAATCACGAAAGCCCGTTGCGTGGAGAAACTTTTGTTACAAGGAAAATTACAAGAGCCGTGGCTAAAATTGCACTGGGTATGCAGGATAAATTGTATCTCGGTAACCTCGATGCACAAAGAGATTGGGGGCATGCGAAAGATTATGTAGAGGCGATGTGGCTGATGCTGCAACAGGATAAGCCGGATGATTATGTAGTGGCTACTGGCGTTACAACTGCTGTAAGAGAATTTGTAAGAATGGCTTTTGCTGAAGTTGGAATTGAAATTGAATTTAAAGGGAGCGGTATTAAAGAAACGGGTATCGTAAAAAGATGTAGTAAACCGGAGTATCAAATAAAACCAGGAACAGAAATTGTAAAAGTGGATGAGAATTATTTTCGGCCTACAGAAGTTGACCTGTTAATTGGCGATGCTACCAAAGCCAAAGAAAATTTAGGATGGACGCCCTCATACACTTTATCTCAATTGGTAGGTGAAATGGTGGCATCAGATATTGATGCATTTAAAAGAGAAAAACATCTTATAACAGGAGGCTTTGCAATAAAGGGTTCAATCGAACATTAAGTTTATGAATACATCAGATAAAATTTATGTTGCCGGGCATAACGGAATGGTAGGAAGCGCCGTCCTGCGAAAATTAGCAGTCGAAGACTTTTCGAATATTGTTACGAGAACTTCTTACGAACTGGATCTTAGAAATCAACAAAACATAAACGATTTTATTGAAAAAGAAGAACCCGCTTATGTTTTTTTAGCTGCAGCTAAAGTTGGCGGCATAATGGCTAATAATACTTATAAAGCAGAGTTTTTGTATGATAACTTAATGATTGAAACAAACATCATTCATGCATCTTATAAAAACGAAGTAAAGAAATTATTATTTCTTGGTTCATCCTGTATTTACCCAAAACTTGCGCCACAGCCTTTAAAAGAAGAATATTTGTTAAGTGGTTTTTTGGAAGCAACAAATGAACCTTATGCTATTGCAAAGATTGCCGGCATCAAATTATGCGAATATTATCGTGAACAATATTGTTGTAATTACATTTCAT
>CBIGQT010000112.1:0-7819 GCA_966191655.1 uncultured Ginsengibacter sp. | reverse complement strand
GTAAGCTCAATCAAATGACTGATGTGGAGAGTGAGTTGAGAGAAGCGGAACGGGTTTATAAATTAGATAAGTACTTATATGAACAGAAAGCAATTGGCTCGCAGGAATACCAACAGGCGCTAAATAATTATAATTACCTGCAGGAAAAGAAAAAGCTGACAGATAAAATTTTGCAACAGGATTCAATATCTACCGAACAGCAATTAAAACAGGCAAGGCAATCATTTGAAGGTTCTCAAAATGCATTGAATGTAATGCAACAAAAGGTAGGCGACCTCATCGTTCGTGCGCCTATTGACGGTCAACTAACATCCTTAGACGCAGAAGTGGGACAATCAAAAAATAAGGGAGAGCGGCTTGGGCAGATTGACGTTTTAGATGGTTTTAAAGTGAGGGTTGATATTGATGAACATTATATTTCAAGAATTTTCATAGGGCTTAAGGGAGAATTTGATTTTGCTGATACGACTTATAATCTCGAAATAAAAAAAGTATATACCCAGGTAACTAACGGCAGGTTCCAGGTAGATATGGAATTTACAGGCAAAGTGCCAAAGGGTATTCGCCGGGGCCAGACTTTGCAGATACGGCTTGCATTGAGCGATGAAAGACAAGCTGTGCAAATACCAAGAGGAGGCTTCTACCAGCAAACCGGTGGCAACTGGATTTTTAAAGTAAGCGATAATGGCAAGACTGCTTATAAAGTTGATATTCAGCTCGGCCTTTATAACACTGATAATTATGAAGTGTTGCAGGGATTAAAACCCGGAGATAAAGTAGTAACAAGCAGTTATGAAAATTATGGAAATATGCAGGAACTCGTATTGTCGAAGTAAACGGAGATGTGAGGGTAATGGTTGAGAAATATTAAAACCAACAATTAAATCAACATAACAAAACCCGGTAAAGATTTAAAACTTATTATTATGAAAAAAATATTTTTATTTCGCCTCATTGCCATCTTACTGATGTGCTTTTCATCATTATTAATTAAAAGTGAAAATATAGCTTGTAAAATAAAATGCACTGCTTTTTCAAGTTGCCCGATTCAACAGGAAAAAATCAGCAGCAACACGCATGGAATTTATTTTTACAACGACGATGGACTTTTTATAAAAATCTGACAAATCAAAAGAATTAAAAGACTCAAATAAAAAAAATAAAACAATGATTAAAATTTCTGAATTAGAAAAAATTTACCGTACTGAAGAAGTAGAAACCGTAGCATTAAATAAACTTTCGTTTAATGTGAAAGAAGGAGAATTCGTTGCAGTGATGGGCCCATCCGGTTGTGGCAAATCCACATTGCTTAACATTCTTGGCTTATTAGATGATCCCGACGATGGCAGCTTCTTATTCAACGGTGTTGAAGTGGCTCATTTCAATGAAAGAAAAAGAGCCGACTTGCGTAAACGCAATATTGGATTTGTTTTCCAGAGTTTTAATCTTATTGATGAGCTGACTGTTTTTGAAAATGTTGAACTGCCATTAATTTACCTGGGAATTAAAAGTGATGAAAGAAAACAACGGGTAGAAAAAGTATTGGATAAAATGCAGATCATGCATAGACGCAATCACTATCCTCAGCAATTAAGTGGCGGACAACAGCAACGTGTGGCTGTTGCAAGAGCAGTAGTAAATAATCCAAAATTAATACTGGCAGATGAGCCTACCGGAAACCTTGATTCGTCAAACGGTAATGAAGTGATGCAATTGCTTACTGAGCTGAATGAACATGGCACAACAATTATAATGGTAACCCATAGTGAGCATGATGCAAGGTACAGTCATCGCATTATCCGCATGCTGGATGGGCAAACCGTTACTGAGAATATTTTGATATAAAATATACAGCCGCAGCAGGAATTCTGAGCTTTATATATTGAATGTTGAATTGTGATGAAGAAATTCATTCAAGATTCAACATTCTAAATTTAAAATAGCCCCGTATGTTCAAAAATTATTTTAAAACATCGTTCAGGAATCTTTGGAAAAACAAGGGCTACAGCTTTTTAAATATTGGAGGCCTTGCTATAGGCATTGCCTGTGCAGGTTTAATATTTTTGTGGGTAGAAGATGAACTTACCTTCAATCATTACTTTAGTAACAGGGAAAATCTTTATAAAGTAAAAGACCGGCAGACTTATGATGGAACTACGTTTACCTTCGATGCCACCCCGGGGCCTTTTGCACAAGGTATTAAATCAGAAATTCCCGGTATAAAAAATACTGCCCGTACTACGTGGGGCAATAGTCTTCTTTTTTCCCTTGGTGATAAAACAATTTATGAGCAGGGCTTATATGTTGATTCCCCTTTTTTGAAAATATTTCAACTTCAGTTTGTAGAAGGTAATGCAGACAAGGCTTTTGAACAGTTGCATTCAATAGTTCTTTCAGAAAAGATGGCGAAGAATTTTTTTGGTACTACTAACGTGCTTGGTAAAACGCTGAAAGTGGATAACAAAGAGGATTATGTTATTTCCGGCGTTATTAAAGACCTTCCTGCAAATGTTTCTTTTAAATTCGACTGGCTATCTTCTTTTAAAATTTATGAAGATCAGAATAAATGGCTACAGCAATGGGGTAGTAATTCGGTAGTAACTTATGTGGAAACGCAGCCAAATGTTGATATAGCATCTATTAATAAAAAATTATACGGTTACATACAAACCAAGCAAAAAGAAGCAAGTGCGAGAATGTCTATCTACCCCATGAACCGATGGAGAATGTATGACAGCTTTGATAATGGTAAAGAAGTTCCGGGGAGAATAAAATACGTAAATCTTTTTAGTTTAATAGCCTGGATCATTTTAATTATTGCCTGCATCAATTTTATGAATCTTTCCACTGCACGTTCTGAACAGCGTGCAAGAGAAGTGGGCGTAAGAAAAGTGATGGGCGCCGGTAAAACCAAGCTCATCGGGCAATTTATCGGCGAATCTGTTTTTACTGCCATATTATCAGCATTGATTGCTATCGGCATTATTTATCTTTCACTACCTGCCTTTAACAGCCTTGTAGAAAAACAATTATCCGTTAACGTTAGTAATTCATATCATATAATTGGGTTACTGGCAATTGCTTTAATCTGTGGATTAATTGCAGGAAGCTATCCTGCTTTTTATCTTTCTTCTTTCAAGCCCGTATATGTTTTAAAAGGAATAAAAATAAAAAATAATGGTAGCGCAGGGTTTATAAGAAAGGGATTGGTAGTACTTCAATTTTCAATATCAGTTATTCTTATAATTTCTACAATAATTATTTACCAGCAAATATCTCATGTGAAAGAACGTGATCTTGGTTACAATAAGCAGGGCCTTATTTATATGTATATGCAGGGCAAAATGAAACAACATTTTGATGTTATAAAAAATGATTTACAATCAACAGGATTTGTGCAAAATACCGCATTAAGCAATAACCAGGTGTTACAGTTAGGAAGTAACACGGGGGATTTTGCCTGGGAAGGGAAAGATCCTTCAAAACAGGTATTGATAACGGTTGAAGGCGTGAGTCCTGAATACACTTCCACAATGGGCATGCATCTTAAAGAGGGAAGAGATTTTTATGCCAGCGCCAAAACGGACAGCAATAACATTCTCATAAATGAATCGTTAGCTAAAATCATTAATAAGAAAAATATAGTAGGAAGTATTATTTTAGATGGAGATGCAAAATACACTATTGTCGGAGTCATAAAAGATTTTGTCTATAACGACATGTATGCTTCCGCATCGCCATTAATATTATTTTCTGATACATCAAATTGCAATGTATTATCGATTCGTTTAAAAGCCGGTGCAGATTTAAAGGCCTCTTTGGCTAAAATTGAAACTGTGATTAAAAATGATAATCCCGGTTACCCTTTCGACTATAGTTTTGTTGATCAGCAATTTGATAAATTATTTAAAACGGAAGTGCTTATTGGAAAACTTGCCGGCGTGTTTTCAATATTGGCAATATTTATTTCCTGTCTCGGATTATTTGGACTTGCAGCATACACTGCTGAAAAAAGAACTAAAGAAATTGGCATACGAAAAGTATTGGGCGCAAGTGTAAAAGGTCTTGCAGGACTGCTTTCAAAAGAATTTTTACAATTGGTTGCTATATCCTGCCTTATTGCTTTTCCTGCGGCATGGTGGATGATGAAAGACTGGCTTGATGGATATACTTACCGGGTAAACATTAGCTGGACAGTTTTTGCCCTGGCAGGAATACTCGCTTTATTAATTGCATTACTAACCGTTAGCTTTCAGGCAATAAAGGCGGCACTGGCAAATCCTGTAGAAAGTTTGAGAAGTGAGTAGCCCCCTAAATCCCCCGAAGGGGGACTTTTAGAGGCTTCAATAAATGAACAGTAATTATAAAATATGAGTACTATAAAATTCTCCCCCTTTGGGGGAGTTAGAGGAGGCCACTATTTCAAAACGGCGTGGCGAAGTTTATGGAAGAATAAATTTTATTCAGCGATAAATATTAGTGGTTTAGCCGTTGGGCTGGCCACCGGTATTATGTTATTACTTTGGGTGCAGAACGAACTGAGCTTTGATAAATTTAATGAAGACTATAAAAATATTTATAATCTCAGTACGCACTTTAATGCGAATGGTAGTGAAAGAACATGGGACGGTGTGCCGGGGCCTTTAGCTATTTATGCAAAGTCAATTCCCGGTGTAAAATCTTTAGTAAGAATTGCAAGTGACTTTGATCAGAATCTTTCTAACAAAGACAAGACAAAAATATTTGATGGAAATGTAGTAGCTGCTGTTGATTCCGGCTTCTTTTCAATGTTCAATTTTAATTTACTGGAAGGAAATAAGCAAACGCTGTTTCCAAATATTAATTCTGTTGTAATTACCCAATCGATAGCGAAGAGATTATTTGACAATGAAGAAGCGTTAGGTAAGGTAGTTGTATACAATAAAGAACTTTTTACAGTAACCGGTGTGCTGCAGGATTTTCCTGAAAATTCGTCTATTCGTTATGATGCCATTTTACCCATGGCATATAATGCAAAGCAATTTACCGAAAGCGGTGGTAATGGAGATTGGAAAACTATTGATGAAGACCTGGGTGATTTTGCTTTTAATACTTTCGTACAACTTAACAATGGAGCCGATCCTCAAAAAACCGGACGGGCATTTTCAGAAAATTATAAAAAAGCAAGAAACGTTGATAGTGATGCTTCTTTTCAATTACAAAATTTAGGCGATATACATTTAGTAACTGCTGATGGAAATAATTCATCGCTGAGAATGGTACAGATTTTTATGCTGGTAGTAATTTTATTACTGGCAATTGCGAGTATTAATTACATAAATCTTTCAACTGCACGTTCTTTAATACGTGCAAAAGAAGTGAGCATACGTAAAATGGTTGGCGCTCAAAAGCTTCAATTGTTTTTTCAGTTTATTGTAGAAACATTTTTGTTGTTTTGTTTTTCAGCAATATTGGCAATTGTTTTAATACTGCTTCTAACGCCGTTGTATAATAGCATCACAGGCAAATCTTTAAGCGTTAGTATATCTGACATAGCCGTTTGGAAAGCAGCAGCAATCGCTGTTACAGGCACTTTAATTGCGTCGAGTATTTATCCCGCAATATTGTTATCATCATTTAAGCCATTGGAGGCTTTAAAAGGAAAGATCACATCAGGTATTGGTATCGCTTCTCTTAGAAAAGGGCTTGTTGTCTTTCAGTTTTCCATATCTGTAATATTGCTTGTTTGCACAATCATTATGAGCAATCAAATGAAGTTTATAAAGAATAAAGATATAGGCTATGATAAAAGTTATGTCTTTTCTGTTCCGCTTACGGGAGAAGTAACAAGCCATATAGAAGCAGTTAAAACAGAATTAAAAAAGGTGCCGGGGATTTTAAATGCATCTGTAATTGATGCATATAATTTTTCAAGTGTTGGCGGTGAAACGGGAGATATTGATTGGCCGGGTAAACCTGCTAATCAAAGCGCTACAATAACACAGATATCATCTGATAAGGATTTTATACCAACAATGAAGATAAAATTTATTGAAGGTGGTAATTTTTCGGGTACGCCTGCCGATAGTTCTAATTATATTTTAAATGAAACTGCTGTAAAAATGATGGGCTTGCAAAAACCTTACGCCGGGCAGCAGATTTCTTTACATGATAAAAAAGGAACTATAATCGGAGTCGTTAAAGATTTTAATTTTAAATCGCTTAAAGAAAAAATAACACCTTTAATCTTCTTCATTTTTTGGAACAACAGGAATATATTATATGTGCGTACTACTGCAGCAAATGCACAACAGGCGATAGCTGCCGTGGGTAATCAATATAAAAAATATGCAGGTAATTCACCTTTTAGCTATAATTTTTTAGATAAAAGTTTTGATGCCCAATATAAAACTGATGCACGTGCAGGTATTTTATTTAATGTGTTTGCAGGCATTGCCATATTTATTTCCTGCCTCGGTTTATTTGGCCTGGCTACTTATACAGCCCAGGTAAAAATTAAAGAGATTGGTATTCTTAAAGTACTGGGCGCAAGTATTTCGGGCATCGTTAAACTTATTAGTAAAGACTTTTTAAAATTGATAGTGATTGCAATAATTATTGCAGTACCTGTAAGCTGGTGGGCAATGAATAAATGGCTAAATGGTTTTGCCTACCATGTAAATATTTCAGGGTGGATATTTGCTATTGCAGCTACGATATCGTTGCTAATTGCATTATTGACAATTAGTTTCCAGGCGGTAAAAGCGGCACTCGCAAATCCTGTAGAAAGTTTGAGAAGTGAGTAGCCCCCTAAATCCCCCGAAGGAGGACTTTTAGAGGCTTCAATAAATGAACAGTAATTATAAAATATGAGTACGATAAAATTCTCTCCCTTTGTCCGAAAGGACTCCTTTGGAGAGAGAGTCAGCGGAGGCCATTATTTCAAAACTGCTTGGCGAAGTTATCAATCAGATTTTTGTTAGTGATTCAAATTAATATAAAATGAAAAGACTAAAAGCAATAACTGTATTGTTATCTTTCTTTTGCTTTGGATTTGCGACCGCTGCATTTTGTCAGCAATCAGTTTTCAGTTTTCAAAAATATACTAACGGTAAAGGTGACACGCTAAATTACCGCCTGTTGAATCCTGATTACGATACCTTGCGCAAATATCCACTTGTAATTTTTTTACACGGATCCGGGGAACGGGGTAATGATAATGAGGCTCAGTTAAAATGGGGAGTAATGAATTTTGCAAACGAGCAGAATATGATAAAATATCCCGCTATTGTTATTGCTCCGCAATGTCCTGAGAAAATGACCTGGGCTAATTTTTCAAACAATAGAAATAGCAGAGAAAAGCTCCTGCAACCTTCGCCTTCCAAACCAATGGAACTTCTGATTGCGCTTATTCGACAGGTTATAACCAAATTGCCTGTTGATACGAATCGTATTTATATTACCGGCCTTTCTATGGGAGGTCATGGAACTTATGATGCAATTGAAAGATATCCTGATTTATTTGCTGCAGCGATTCCTGTTTGTGGCTATGGTGATGTAACAAAAGCTCCCTTGATAGCTCATATACCTATCTGGATTTTTGCAGGTGCTGAAGATGCGGCAGTAAATCCACTGTATTCTTTTGATATGGTTGAAGCGTTAACCAAGGCAGGAGCTCATCCCGGTTTTACATTATATCCTGAAGTTGGTCATTTTTCGTGGTTAGGAGCTTACAGCGATCCGTTGATGATGGCCTGGCTTTTCAGGCAGCATAAATAATTTTAATGTTGCGTCTAACCTATACTGTTAGCAATAGATTTCTTATCAGTCGCCGTTATAA
>CBIGQT010000111.1:0-7845 GCA_966191655.1 uncultured Ginsengibacter sp. | reverse complement strand
CTTCCTTTTTTTATTAGTTCTATTGCCGTCAGTGAATCGATATGGGTGGTAATAGAAATATTGCTGATATTGCTGATTGATTTGTAGAGAACGTTATTTGTATTGCAACCGGGTGCTGTTGCAAGCTTTAGTTGCACTATGGAATTATCTACCATAGAACCAAATACAACGATAAAAATTATCGGGAATAGTAATGAGAATACAACAGAAGTAGGGCTGCGCAGCATTGCCAGTAAACTGCTTTTTGCCAGTGCCAATGCAGCACGCAGTTGACTGTATCGTTTGGTCATAACCAAATGTAAATACTTTTTGGATAAAACATTAGGGCTATTAAATAGTGCTTGAATTTTCCCGCAACTATCCATTAAGATTTTTTCTTAAAACGCTCGACCTTATTTTTTAAAGATATTACGGTGCGCAGGTATCCATAAATAGCGCTAAGGTCGTGGTATGTCCATTACAGCGATTGCTAATACAAGAATAATAATAGCTACTACTTTGAATAATTTCTTCATAAACCCGTTTTGATAATAAACCTATGTTCGGGTAAGGATACCCGTTATAAAATGATAATAAAAATAAGCATTTAAAAATAACTATGAAAATATTTTATACAATAGCCAGGATGAACTAATTGTGAACCCTGTTCAACTCTTCTTCCGCACCTGTAGATCTTTCGCTTTTGACTTTTAAAGCTTTATTACCGAAATTATGTGTCCAGGTGAGTTTATAAGCGACACTTCCAAAATTTACGCTGGCCCTGATGATTGTACCCTCAACGGGTGTAGTGCTCTGAAATACAAAGTCGCCACCACTGTTGAACATATCGTTTGCCGCCAACCGGAGAATATCTTTCTTATTATCAAATTTCTTTTGCAACCCGGCGTCTACCTGGTAAATTGGTTTAAGTTTGTTTGTGCCAAAGTAGGTTGAAGAACTATAAAAACCGGTTAGCTCAAATGAGAAATCTTTTGGTAGTGTAAAACGTTGCGTGGAGTTGAGAGTGTAATCAACAACATGCACCTGAACCGGTAAACTATCGTATGTTGCATTTATCTGTCGCCAGTTAACATTGACATTATTTTGCATGCTCCACCATTTTGTAACAATGAAGGGCAATGAAACGCTGGCTGTTGCATACTGTTCATATTTCGAGTTTTGTGCGGAATAATATACGATGTTGGTGATAGAATCTATTTTTGTTGTTTGAAAACTTTCGATTGTATTATTTTCATACGTATAGCTCAAAGTAAATATGAAATTTTTGAACACATAACCTGCCTGCACGGCATTAGCAATTGCCGGCTGCAATGCGGGATTGCCGGTAAAGTAAGATTTGGGCGTAAAGAAAATAGTGAAGGGTGCCAGGTCGTTAAAAGTGGGACGTGTAATACGGCGACTATACGAAAAGTTGATGCTGTTATTATCATTGATCTTTTGAGAAATATAAAAAGTAGGAAAGAATTCACCGTATTTCCTGTCAACGATATTAGCCGTTTGTTGAGTGCCTAAGTTTGAAGTAGTATATTCATAACGGAGGCCTGCTTTTATATCTATTCTGCTGTTCAGATTTATTGAAAATGAAGTATATGCAGCGCCTATATTTTCCTTTAATAGATAGTTAGCAGAAAGACTCGTATCAGTTATCCAGTCACCCTGATGTAAATTCTGCACACTCACATCATTGGTAAATTTGGAAAGAGAAACTTTGGCTCCTGCTTCCATTGTTATTTTATTGCCGATGGGTGTAGTGTAGTCTGTTGAGAGAACCGTGAAGTTGATAGGTGTAATTTTTCCACTTCGTAAATTTTCTTCATAAAGAAAATCTGATGAACCATTATAGTATTGATTAAAATAACTGTTAGGATTATTGTCTTTATAGTAAATATAATTGGCATCAAAATAAAGTACTTTACCTGCTTTAAATGTATGTTGAAAATTAAGATTGCCCATAATATTTTGCCAATGGTTAACTTCATTGTCAACGGTAGTAATGATAGTGTCTAAAACACCGTTTGTTTGTATGGCAGTTCCATTATTGGCAGTCATTTCCCAGCGGTTATTGTATCCGCTTAGCAGCGCTCCGATTATTGTAGCTGTATCCAGATTGTAATCCAAACCAACTCTTATATTATGCACCTGGGTTGTTGGTTTACGGTTGGTATAGGAATTATTCGTGAGTATATTATTACCTTTTGTTACCTGTGTAAAGCCGGTGCCTGGTTGAACTGTCTGGATGTAGTTGAAATTATAATTTCCAAATAAATTTATTTTATGTGTTCTGTAATTAAAATTTGTCCCTGCCGAGCCCAATGGCCCTTTTCCATAACCTGCTGAAAGAAAATAGGAACCATTAGCGCCCTGGTATGGATTGTTGATAAGAACAATATTAATATACCCGGCATTTCCTTCGGCATCATATTTTGCAGGTGGTGTAGTTATCAACTCTATCTTATCGATATTACTGGCGCTAATGCTTGTAAGAAACTGAACCAGGGAAGCCATAGACATATACGATATTTTCCCGTTAATCATAACCACTACTCCGTTCTTACCATTAATAGCAATTGCGTTGTCCTGCATGTTTACGGTAACTCCCGGTGATTTAGACAACACGTCTAAAGCCGTGCCGCCGGCATCTGTAATACTGTTTTTCACATTAATAACCATGCGGTCAATCTTTTGCTCAAACATTGGCTTTTTAGCCTCTACTTTTACATCTGTTAATTTCATTTCCAAATTCTTCAGATATATAATACCTGCATTAATTTCTTTTTTGTCGGGAGTAATTTCAATTATAGAAGTAAATATTTCCTGCATGCCTGTATAGGAAGCTGAAATAAGATAATGGCCCGTTTTGATATTTTCGAAAGTATATTTTCCTGACGCATCAGATATCATTCCTTTTACTAAAGAAGAGTCAGTTGATTTCAATAAAAGAACATTGGCAAATTGAATAGGTTTTTCGCCGGCATCTTTAACTATGCCATGAATAACTGATTGAGCAATTAGCTGCAGACTAATAATTGAAAAAGCGCAAGTAGTAACTGCCAATAATAATCCTTTTATCATACATTTTTTTAAAGTTAAGTGTCAGCACCTTAAAGGATTCACAGATTCATAATCCACCTTTTGTTAAAAAAATTCTTAGTTAGTCTTTCAGGAAAAGAAAGAATCCCTCTAATCAGTTCATTTCCTTTTTTGGTGAATCCGACTTAGTTGTGTATGAATTTTTAATCAGGCTATTAAAGTGATATTCCGGTTAGCACCGAAATTGCTATTTCCAAAAATACCGGTTTTGAATTTTTATGAAATGCATATTTAGTGCAATATAAAAATTTAGTTCTTAGTAAAATGATTTTAATTAAAAAGCATAAATAAATTACGGTGGTTATTGAGAATAATATACAATAGAGCATTTCTTATTAATAAAGACCTTCCGTAGAAACAAAATAATGGCATTTGCATAAACCGTTTGATAACAACCGATGCTCATTTTTAATTTAATATTGTTGTAAATTAGGTTGCTATGATAGTGAAGAAAATAATTGTCGTTCTTTTTTTAACTAGTTGCGTTAACCTCCTGTTTGCACAAAACAAGGCGAGTATCTCATCACCTGATAAACAGTTAACTTTTAAGTTTGACGTGGTAGCAGGTCATCCAGAATATGCAGTTATTTATAAAAAGGCGAACCTGATAGAGCATAGCAAACTGGGGCTTACGTTTAAGGGAAACGATTTTTTTGGCAGCGACATTGAAACCGGGCATATTACTCTAACGGATGGCATAGACGATTATACATTACCAGAAGGAAAAACAAACAAAGTACATGATATGTATAAGGAAGCTGTTATCCCGCTGCATGAGCGCAATGGTAAAAAACGTTTAGTTATTTTACGCGTAAGAGTATTTAATGATGGAATTGGTTTTCGTTACGAATTTCCTGAACAGGCTAACTGGCATGACTATACGCTTATTGACGAGAATACCAGCTTCAATCTTTCAGGAAATCCAACTGCAAGAGTAGCTTTCCTTGAAAATTTTACTACCTCTCACGAGCATCGATATAATGTGATGCTACTAAAAGACATTCAGAATGATACTTTAATAGATATGCCTGCACTTTTTGAATTTCCGGGAAAAATATACATGGGGATTACAGAAGCTAACCTGCTGGATTATGCGGGTATGTCTCTGATGAAGAGTGATGGAATACTTACCAGCCAACTGAGTCCGTTGCCTGGTCAGAAGGAAATTAAAGTAAAGGCAATACTTCCACACCAAACACCGTGGAGGGTAATGATGATCAGCGATCGTGTTGGAACATTGATTGAATCAAATATTCTTACCAGTTTAAGTGATCCTTGTAAAATCCGGAATGTATCGTGGTTGAAACCAGGCAAAGCAACCTTTCACTGGTGGAATGGTGATATATCGCCTGACACAACCTGGGAACCCGGAGAAAATTTTGATTTTGAAAAATATTATATTGATTTCTGTGCAAGAAATGGTATTGAATATCATACCGTAATTGGTTACAGGCAGGTAGCCTGGTACCAAAATGATGGTGAACAATATGCACCGGGGCCTCATACTGATGTAACAAAACCAAGGCCTGGCCTGGATATACAAGCGTTAAGCAATTATGCTAAAAGTAAAGGTGTGCGGCTGCGTTTCTGGGTTCACTGGCAGGCGCTGTATCCAAAACTGGATAGTGCATTTGCCTTATATGAAAAGTGGGGCATTGAAGGAATGATGGTAGATTTTCTTGATCGTGATGACCAGCAGATGGTGAAAATACAGGAAGAAATTCTTCAGAAAGCTGCGGCGCATCATTTGGAAATACAATTTCACGGAGCTTATAAACCAACGGGCTTAAGCCGTACTTATCCCAACGAATCAACACGTGAAGGAACATTGAATTATGAGAATGATAAATGGGGAAACCTTATAACGCCGGATGATGATATTAATATTCCCTTTACACGTGGGCTTGCAGGATGCACAGACTATCACCTTGGTGGTTTCAGGGCGATGCCCCAATCTAACTTTAAAGTATTGGCAACACGGCCACATGTGTTGGGTACCCGTTGCCACATGCTTGCTATGTATGTAGTTTTGGAAAATCACATGTCTATGGTTTGTGATTATCCTGAAGCGTATGAAAGACAAGATGGTTTTGATTTTCTTCGGGAAGTTCCTACTGTTTGGGATCAGACTGTGGTTCCGGGTGCCGAAGTTGGGCAATGGGTAACCATAGCCAGGAGAAAAGGAACAGACTGGTATTTGGGTACAATTAATAATAGCACAACCAGAACGGTAACTATATCGCTCAATTTTTTATCGGCTGGAAATTATAGAGCAGAAATATACAAGGACGCTCCTGATGCGGTGAATAATCCCAATAGTTTAGTTAAAGAAATAAAGCAAATTAATTCATCAGATAAACTAACGCTTAATTTGCCGGCCGGTGGCGGAGAAGTAATAAGGTTGCGAATTAATAACCAGATAAATTCACAGTAAAAAATGATTACAAAAACCTTCTATTGTGACAGGAATATCTTCGTTTAGCCGACAACGTTATAAAATTAATATTATTGGTTGAATAAGATACTTTTAAATTTAAATACCTATTTACGCCCCAGGATTAACTTCTGTTGTTGGACTTGCAGCAACATCATTTTTTACATCAGGATTAAAAAAATCCTCAAAATGTTTTTCAGTACCTGGAAAATGCTCTTTGAACATATCAGCGGCTTTATTTTTTAAATCACTGAAATAATTCTTTGCACTCTCGCCGGCGCTTTCCGCTTCATTTTTTAGTTTGTGAAATTTATCTTTTAATGAATCTGCCATTTTTTGTTTTTCTTCTTCTGTCATTTTGCTGTACTTATATGCTCCAAATGCAGCCGCTGCTCCCAGAAGGATTGTTGCAAGATGTTTGTTGCTTACGCTCATTTTATAAATTTTAATGGTTTTTTAATAAAGATTACAATACAATAAATCTGCCACAAAAAGCCTGGGATCGCCTGAAAGGAGATAGCAAAAGAAAATTAGGAATATTTTCATTTAGTTAATACCTTTTTTAATCCCAGGCACATTGTTTTATCACATGATAAAAGTTATTTTCATTTAACAATAAATCCCCTGAGCTAAATTGATTTATTTAATTAATGTAATAACACCCCTACTTGTTTGTTTTATACCATTGCTACCAGTCAATTGAACTATCCACACGTAACTACCCTCAGGCTGTTTATTTCCCAGGTAAGTGCCATCCCACCCTTTACTTATATCTGTTGTTTCAAAAACTTTTTGCCCAAAGCGGTTAAAGACAGAAAGTATGAATGCTTTTACTGCAAAAGGATATCTTACCCTGAAAACATCATTTATGCCATCACCGTTAGGTGTAAACGCATTTGGTAGCATAAGTCCGCAAACACCTGCCTTTATTACAACAGAATTAGAAAAGCTACCGCAAATATTGCTCGCCTGCAAACTAAAAACACCCGTATCTTTTGCAGCAAACGTCGACTGCCGGCTTCCATCCTGCCACAAATAATTTACGGATTCATTTAAATGGGGCTGTAAAAGAATTGTTTCACCCTGGCAAATAGAAGTATCCCCGCCCAATGTAAACTGCGGTTTGTCTAAATAATTTATGTGTACGGAATCTCTTGCGATACAGCCATTAAGATTTACTGCTACATAATAATTACCGGGATCACTTACTAAAAAATCGGGTAATGTTGAACCGTCCTGCCATGCATAAGTTGCAGTATTATAAGTTGCATCTAATAAATAAGTGTTGCCTTTGCAGATGGTGGTATCATTTCCCAAATCAACTACCGGATTATTCTTGTAGCCAATAATAACAGTATCCTTTGCTGTGCATCCCTGCTGGGTAACCGTAAGCGAATAAATACCCGGTTGAGTAATACCGTACCGGTTAGTTGTACTTCCGTCGTTCCATAAATAGGTTGCACCAGGAAGATTAAAATCATAGGTATAAACAGTATCCCGGCAAAGAACCGTATCACTACCCAAGAAAAATAATGGAGGACCAATGTTTATTATTTGCAACGTATCCGATGAGGTGCAACCATTGGCAGCAGTGGCCTTTACAAAATAATTTCCCTGTTGGCTTACTATTATTTGGCGGCTTTTTGCTCCATTATTCCATAGGTAACCTGTAAAGCCAGCACCGGCGTCCAGTGTAACCGATTGATCTGAGCAAATACTGGTATCTTTTCCCAATTGAACTATAGCTGATGTAAGTATTCGTACGTTGATTGTATCACTAAATCTACAGCCCGGCCATTTTTCTGCAGTAACAATATACGAAGTATCAACCGTTGGTAAAACAATTGCCGATTGCCCTGAATCCGCAACAATATTGTACATCGGCTCCCATTTATAATTTATAAACCCGGCGGTAGCGGTTAATTTAACAGGGATATCATTGCATAGAGCCGTATCGTTACCAACAGTGAAAGGAAAATCAGCGGGGCTAATATTTATGGTATCAGAAAATTTATTGCCACATTTATCACTTGCATAAACAAAATATTTCCCGGGTTGTGTTACCGTAAAAATTGAATCAGTGCTACCATCCTGCCATTTATAAATAATAAAATCACTACCGGCATGAAGCATCATGTTATTGCCTTTACATAAAACCGTATCCTGGCCCAGGTTAATGGCAGTATGCAATTTTACAATAGTAACAGGAAGCGAATCCATCGCCATTATACATTTGCCTACCGGCAATGCAGCATATAATTTTCCCTGCCAGTTAATATTTTTGAAATAAATTAATACAGTCGAATCATTTTGGGGACGCA
>CBIGQT010000110.1:0-7892 GCA_966191655.1 uncultured Ginsengibacter sp. | reverse complement strand
TTTTTATAAACCCTGAAAAGTTTGGCTGGCGTATTTCACCTGACGGTGAATACATTTCCTACCTGTCGCCACATAACGGGCATACCAATGTATTTGTAAAAAAAATTTCTGATAGTAACGCTATCCCTGTTACTGATGATACAGTGAGAAATATCTACGATTATCAATGGAAAGGCAATCGCATATTATACCTGCAGGATGTAGGCGGCGATGAAAATTTTCAATTATTTTCTGTTGGATTAGATGGAAAAAATTTAAAAGCATTAACTCCATTCCCTAAAGTAAGGACACAAATTCTCGATAACTGGAGATATGTTCCCGGTAAAGAAAAAGAAATAATGATTGGCTTAAATAAAAGAGATGCCCAATATTTTGACCCTTACAGCATCAATATTGAAACCGGCGAAATGAAAGTCTTATTTCAGAATGATAAAAACTATGACGGCTGGTATACCGATCATTCCGGCGTTATAAGAATTGCAACAAAAACAGACGGTGTCAATAAAACCTATTATCAGCGTGCAACAGCAGAGGCTCCTTTTGATTCTGTTTTTACCACTACTTATAAGGATGATTTCGATATTCAGCTTTTTACTTTTGACAACAAGAATATTTATGTTTCCACTAATATAGGAAGGGATAAAGACGCTATTGTAGAGTATGATCTTGCGGCAAAAAAAGTAGTAAAAGAAATTTACAGCAACCCTGATTATGATGTGAACGGAGTTAGTTATTCAGAAAAGAGAAAAGTCTTGACGATGGCTAATTATACTTCATGGAAAGGTGAGCATCATTTCTTAGATAAACAAACAGAGGATGAATATAAAAAATTACAGGAAAAATTTAACGGTTATGAAGTAGGCATGTATGGAAATAATAACGCAGAAGATAAATTTGTTGTGTGGACAGGCAATGATAAGTTGGCAGCAAAATATTATTTCTACAATAAAAAAACAGGAGATACAAAATTTCTTGCCAACGCTATGCCCTGGCTGAATGAAGCTGAAATGGCAAACATGCAGCCCATAGAATATCAGTCGAGAGACGGGCTGACCATTCATGGCTACCTCACACTCCCGATTGGAATAGAAGCTAAAAATATTCCAATAGTTGTTAATCCACATGGTGGCCCGTGGGCCCGTGATGAATGGGGCTTTAATCCGGAAGTTCAGATGCTGGCTAACCGCGGTTATGGAGTGCTGCAAATGAACTACAGAGGATCCACCGGTTATGGAAAAGAATTTTGGCTAAAGAGTACTAAACAATGGGGCAAAGCTATGCAGAATGATATAACTGATGGAGTGAAATGGCTCATTAAAGAAGGTATAGCCGATCCAAAACGGGTAGCCATTTATGGAGGTAGTTATGGCGGCTACGCTACACTTGCCGGCGTTACCTTTACCCCCGATTTATATACCTGTGCGGTTGATTATTGTGGCGTTTCAAATATGTTTACTTTTATGAAAACAATTCCGCCGTACTGGAAACCCTATTTAGCTATGTGGCAGGAGCTGGTTGGTGACCCCGCAAAAGATAGTTTATTACTGGCTGAAGCATCCCCGGCATTGCATGCCGACAAGATAAAAACTCCTTTGTTTATTGCACAGGGCGCTAATGATCCCAGGGTAAATAAAGCTGAGAGCGATCAAGTGGTAGCTGCTTTAAAGAAAAGAGGAGTTGATGTGGAGTACATGGTAAAAAATGATGAAGGCCATGGATTTGCCAATGAAAACAACCGCATAGATTTTTATAAAGCAATGGATAAATTTTTTGATAAATATCTTTCGGGCAATCCTTAAATATTTTTTTGAATTTTTTTTAGTCTAAATGCAATTAGCAACCAGAAAAAAACAATGTTATGCAATTACTTAGAAAAATACTATCACTTATACTGGTCTTCCTTCTTTTAGGCGCCGGTTCAAATGCCCAACTTTTAAAAAAAATAAAAGATAAGGTTAACAGTACAGTCAATAAAAGTACAGGTAATAATACCAGTTCTAATAATGACCAGAATGCCAATGATAATAATTCATCCAATGGCAAGCCAACCAATACAAAAGGAGGTGGGTTAACCAATACAACTCCCCCGGATGTAAACCAGCAAATAGCCGATGCCACAAAATCTCAGGCTGCCGGTAATTATAGTGACGCCCGTTATTCCATACAACAGGCACTAATGAGTATTGAGCTGCAGATTGGCAGACAGATATTATTGTCATTACCTGCGACCGTAAACGATCTTCAAAAAGATACTATGGAAAATAAAGTGATGAGTACACAATATGGATGGAGTAATATGACTATACAAAGTGTATATAAAAAAGCTGATAAACAAATGACAATAACTATTGGTAACAATGGTGTTTATTCAGGCTTTGTAAATTTATACTTTAATAGTGCTTATTCACAAAGCACTGCTAACGGAGAAAATAACCAGAATGTAAAGCAAACAAAAGTAAAAAGTTATAAGGCACTGATAACCTATGATGATTCCAAAGGCTATACCCTAATGGTACCGATTGGGCAGAGCTCTCTCATAGTGTGGGAATGCATCAATTTTGCCACTGAGGACGAAGTTATGAGTGCTGCGAATGCCTTTGATATTGACGGTATTAAAAAAATGCTCGGGGAGCAATAATCATCATCTTAAAAAATCAACATGAAAAAAATATTTATAGTTATATTAATGTTTATTGCAACAAAAGGAAGTGCCCAAAATTTTACTGCAGATATTACTAATGCAAAAACATTGTATGGGGCAGGAAAACTTGAAGACGCACATTTTGCCTTGCTGCAAGCAATGCAGGAAATTGATTTGATAATAGGTAAAGAAGTGCTGAAACAATTACCTGACAAGATGGATGCGTTTACAGCCAACATCAAGGATGATAATGTTACTTCAACAGTAGGTTTTGTAGGCACTACAATACATCGCAGCTATGGCACTTCAGATGATGTGGATCTTTCCATTATTAGTAATTCGCCTCTTGTGGCTACACTCAATGCCTTTTTAAATACACCTATGCTGGGCGGTATGATGAGTAAGAATGGCGATAATAAAATTATAAAGGTACAAGGATACAAAGGACAGTTAACAAAGGAAACTAACAGCAATGGACAAACGAATTATACTATCCAATTGCCAATTGGCAGTTCCCTAATAACTTTTACAGGTAAAAATACAACTGACACACAAATAATGGCTTGGGCAAACACTTTACCGCTACAACAAATAGCTAAGCTTATTCAATAAAAGCATAGTACAATTGTGGTTACATTATAATATTAACAGACTACGTATCTGCATTTAGTATTCTAAAAGTCGTACTACTTAAATATTTAAAATCGTTTACACCTACCTGTTATATTATCTAAAAAACCTGTGCTTATTTAAATAACCCCCCATTATAAAAAAATAGGCTCCCCCAACAGCCATTGCAGCATACCACAAGAATTTTCTTCGGGGAATTATTGATATTGCAGATACGGCGAACGCCGCCTGCAAAAAGTAGCGGTGCTGGCAAGGCTTCTTATTGTTATTTTAAAACATCTTCCTGCTTAGCATTAAGGAGAATGTTTGCGGCTGTATTAACCTTAATCTCGGCCTTAATGCTTTTTGCCTAATACCAATCTGCCAACGATATAATAATAATAGAAAACTATCGTCACCTCTGACAAATTGAAAAAGCTTTTCGCATTACTAAAACCGATTTGCGGGTGCACCCAATTTACCACCGGGGACTACAAAAAGATAACAGATGCAAGAATGCTAAACAAGATAACAAACAAAGAAATTAAAATCAGAACAAGATACTTCGCCCAAATTCTGGAATATTTATCAACTTTGAATGAACCGCACTAAAATGGACAAGTCAGGAAATATTTAAGTTAAATAAAGGGAGATAGATCTTAATCAAAGCCTTTTAATCAACAATGCGCAACCTCGCATAATTCAACATGATTTTCTTTTCACCATTGTACTCAAATTTTACTGTGGCTACAGGATTTTGAGCAGCGCCTTCCATTTTTATTACTTCGCCGAAACCAAATTTTTGATGTTCTATTTTTTGTCCTTCTTGTAAATTACTGGTATCACTTGGCGTAAAGCCTTCAGTGGGTATATGCTCCCTTACTTTTACTACATTAGAGGTAATAAGGTAGGAAGGCTTTTCGACTTCAGTTTTCGGATTTTGTTTTATCTGATTTCCATAACCAGTATGTGTTTTATTAAATGGATTCCAGTTATTGGTCTGATTGTTACGCATATTTCCACCGGCAAAGGCTCGATCCAGCCGTTCTTCCGGAAGTTCATCAATAAATCTGCTGGGATCATTTTGAGTAAGATTACCGAATCGATATCGAGTATTCGCATACGTTAGCCATAATCTTTTTTTTGCTCTTGTAACCGCAACATAAAATAATCTTCTTTCTTCTTCCAGCTCTTCTCTTGTATTAATTGACATGGCATTGGGAAATAAAGTTTCTTCAAGACCTGCAACAAAAACAACGGGAAATTCCAGGCCTTTGGCAGCATGAATGGTCATAAGTTTCACAACATCACTTTCGCCTTTGTCATCATCTGCATCAGTTAAAAGCGTTATTTGTTGAAGATAACTTCCGAGACCTTTATCAAGTAGCTCTCCATCTTCAGTTGGAGTTTCTGTAAATTCTTTTATTGAGTTAAGCAATTCCTGGATGTTCTCGTAGCGGGCAAGACCTTCTGTTGTTTTATCATTAAAAAGTTCTTTTACCAATCCTGTGTTTTTGCCAACAAGAATAGCAAGATCATAAGCATTTTTTTTCTGCAATTCACTTTGAAACATTTTTATCATGATAACAAAGTTGTTGATCACTTCGAGAGTTGACGCTTTGTAACCGAATTCTGATGCACGTTCCAGAACGTTCCACATAGAAACATTATTTTCATTAGCAAAAAGAACTGCTTTTTCTACGCTTGTTTTTCCAATGCCTCTTACGGGAAAATTTATAATTCGTTTTAAGGCCTCTTCATCACCAGGATTTAAAATAACTCTTAAGTAACTTAGAAAATCTTTTATTTCCTTTCGTTGATAAAAGCTAATGCCGCCATATATTCTATAGGCAATATTCATTCGTCGCAAACTTTCTTCAAAGCTTCTGCTTTGTGCATTTGTTCTGTATAAAATTGCAAAATCCTTGTTGCGATAATGATTACGTAATTTTTGTTCCTGTATCGCGTCAGCTACATATTTTCCTTCATCATTATCAGAAGCCGTGCGTACCAGTTTAATTTTTTCTCCTTCTTCGTTTCCCGTCCAAAGTTTTTTGGGAATTTGACCTTTGTTATTAGCAATTACATTATTTGCCACATGAAGTATACTTTGTGAACTTCTGTAATTCTGTTCAAGCATAACAATCTTAACTTCATCATAATCTTTTTGAAATTGCAAGATATTTTCAATAGTAGCTCCGCGGAAACTATAAATACTTTGAGCATCGTCCCCAACCACCGCAACATTTTCGTGCATAGCGCCCAAAAGTTTTATAATCTGGTATTGCGCTGCATTGGTATCCTGGTATTCATCAATCATAATATATTTAAACTTACGCTGATACTTGCTTAAACTCTCAGGATAGGTCTTCAATAACAAATAAAATTTCAACAAAAGATCATCGAAATCCATTGCTCCGTTTTTAAAACAGCGCTTGCAATAGGCATCAAAAATCTGGCCGGTCAATGGCCGGTTAGCCCGCATATCTTCCTGTTGCAAACCGTAATCGTTTATATATTCTTCTGGAGTTATTAAAGCATTTTTTGCAGCAGAAATTCTATTATAAATAGTATTGGGCTTATAGTGCTTATCGTCCAAACCCAATTCATTTACTACAGTTTTGACCACGCTTTTTGCATCATCAGTATCATAAATAGTAAAGTTGCGTGGATAGCCAAGTTTTTCTGCTTCTGCCCGTAATATTCTTGCAAATACTGAATGGAAAGTGCCGATATAAATATTCCTTGCCTCATTATTTCCTAATATTTTCTCTACCCGCTCCTTCATTTCAGCTGCGGCCTTGTTAGTAAATGTAAGAGCCAGAATGTTAAATGGATCAACTCCTGTTGCTAATAGATGCGCTATGCGTGTAGTGAGCACTTTTGTTTTGCCGCTACCGGCACCAGCTACTATCATTATAGGCCCATCCCTGTGTAATACTGCTTCACGTTGCTGTTCATTTAATGCCTTTAGATATACCTGCATAATGCAAAGTTACTGAAACATAAAAGGTTTTGAAAATGCAATGAATAATTGAAAAAGTTTTAAAACGGGAATGCCATTTATCCTAATTTTTCAGAAAAATATTTATTGCTTTTCAAATTTTTGAGATATATAAGTACGGGTTTACTTTCAAAAATTATTACTTCAGATTCTTATTTACATGCTTCGCCTTTTCCCTTAACGTTATATTAACGAAACCCACTTCCACACTACATTGCCGATGATAACAAAACGTTTGTTTACTCTTATGAGTACTTCTAATTTTATCCCCGATTCCTTAACCAATAAAAATAAAGATTATGAAAAAGATCATTTTTGTATGTATGGCAATAATAGTTTCTGCGACAACAGTTTTTGCAGCGCCAAATTCTCTTGTAAACGAAAAAGTCTTAAAGGTTTTTCACGAAGCGTTCCCCGAAGTTAAACAGCCATCCTGGTATACTTTTGACAATTATTATGAAGTATATTTTACCAATCCGGATAACTCTTCTTGCAGGATTGATTATTCTCCTGACGGAATTGTATTAAGCACAACAAGATATTATTCTGAAAAAGACCTTTCTCCAGCTATCAGGGCAAAAGTTTGTGAAAAATATGCAGGCAAAAAAATATTTGGGATTACCGAAGTTTCCAATAGTGAAAAAGTTTCATACAACATAGTTTTAGAGGACGAAAAAAACTGGTATAATATTGAGTCAGATGCAACAGGCATTATTAAGCTAAATAAAAAATTGGAAAAAGCAGAATAAGATATCGAGTTATATATGAATTTATAGTAATAGACACCCGCCACGTGTCTATTTTTTGTTTATACAATAAATTCTTAATTTGATTCGTTATATTTCTCTAATTCCTTTTTATGAATACTAAAGTCACCGGTAACCCCGTAGGTTTAATCCGCAGTCTCGTAAGAGTATTTTTCCAAAGATTGAACCAAAACCCAGAGTTTTATAATATCAAATATTATACAAAAATCAAGGGGAGAAATCATAATCAAAGAAATTGGTAAAAGTTGTTCTGTTTGGGATAGAAATTTGATGTGTGGAATTTACGCGGTTAAGAATAGGGTGATTATGCTATTGCAAAACCAGCTATGATGTTTTTATTTTAGAGTCTGAAAATAAAATACTTTAATCCTTTTAAAATCAGTTTTATGAAAAATCAAGTTTACCAAAAGAAAACCGCCTTCTCTGTTTTCCTTAACACACTTTCAAAAAATTTTATTGCACTCTTTGAATCTGGAAATAAAAAAGAATTTCAAAGATTAAAAGATTTTATTACTTCTTAAATAATTTTAGCTAAAAAGGTATTCCACATCTTCTTTACTAAGGCTTTTTACAAAAGTTTGGTCATCAGAAATTAATTCTTTTGCAAGGGTACGTTTACGTTCCTGCAGCTGCAAAATTTTATCTTCAATTGTATCTTTGCAAATCATTCTATAGGCAAAAATGTTTTTGGTTTGTCCAATCCTGTGTGTACGATCTATAGCCTGCTGTTCTACCGCAGGGTTCCACCATGGATCAACAATGTAAACGTAATCAGCAGCAGTTAAGTTAAGCCCAACGCCTCCCGCCTTCAGAGAAATTAAGAAAACCCTGGAATTATCATTCGTTTGAAAATTTTGAATAGAACGTTCTC
>CBIGQT010000109.1:0-7904 GCA_966191655.1 uncultured Ginsengibacter sp. | reverse complement strand
TAACACCAAAGAATATTGATAAGAACCATAACCTGTAAACAAAAAATATCAAAACGATCGCGATGCCGGTTAATATCATGCCCGTCAAAAATAATTTTACCCTGCTTTTTTGAATTAGTGTACTTCCACAGTTCGGACATACTTTATTCTTGTTCATTCTTTTTTAAAATTGTCGAATTGATGAAAAATCAGATTCACCATACTTTTATTTTTTATCATCATCTTTTTCTACATGAATATTAAATGCCGGGGCTTTATAATCCTTAGCTAAATAATCCGATGGTATGGTAGTGGTGTTGCCATCTCTTGCCGCTGTGTAATGGGGTGACATAATTTCTATTCCTCTTTCATTGCAAACATCCTGTATGTTCTGGTGAAGAATAGAATAAATTGTAGCTTGTTTTCCCGCTTCTCTTGTTTATGCATTTATCTGGTATGAAACATAAAAATCATCAAGACTTGTTTGTAAAACAAATGGCTTAGGTTCCGGCAAAACCGATTCAGTTCTTATTGCAGCATCAATCAAAGCCTGGTGCATATCTCTCCAGGGAACATCATATCCAATAGTAACAGTTGTATGAATGATTAGTCCCTTTTCCGGAGCATCGCTGCTGTAATTGATAGTATGGCTGCTCATTACAGTAGAATTTGGAATGGATATGATTTCATTTTTTATTGTTCTTACTCTTGTAACCAATAAAGATTTTTCAATTACATCCCCGGTTACTTCGCCAATTTTTACACGGTCGCCCAATTTAAACAGACGCATATAAGTGAGCACCAAACCCGCAATGACATTAGAAAGAGAACCTGCAGATCCAAACGTAAAAAGAAACCCGAGAAAAACAGACACCCCGCGAAAAACGGGTGAATCACTTCCGGGCAAATACGGGAATATAACGATAATCATAAACGCAAATATCAACACCCTTACAATCTGGTAAGTAGGATTGGCCCAGTCAGGATAAAATCCCGTAATGCGAAGATTACCTCTTTCAATTTCATTTTTTAAAAAGTGAATTCCCTTTAATATATACCTGAAAACAATAACGATAACAATAATGGTAACAAGGTTCGGAAGATAGTTCCACAAGGCTCCTGCAATTTTTTTCACAGGGTTAAGTATGTAGCCAAACAACGTGGCGGCAAAGTTTTCTGTCCATGGAAAAATTCCAAAAAGAATGGGCAGCGCAATATATATAAGTAACAGAATAATGACCCATTTAAAAAAAGTATTGATAGAGAGAAGAGCTTTTACTTCTCTTCTTGCATCGAATAGAGTATAATTTTTAACCTTAATTCCATTGATTCGTTTATTTTCCTCTTCTTGTATTTTTTTCTTGCTCCACTTAAAAAATTTCCTAATGTATTTAATGAGCACTAATATAATAATCAACACAAGTAATGCCATGCCTATATCTTTTGCCAAAGTTGACCAGCTTGTTTCTGACCTGTATTTTTTTATAGCGCCACTAATAATTTGTTTATAATTCTCAGCCAGTTCCTGTTTGGATAAATTATTCCACAAACCATCGTTTTCGGAAACACTCATGATAATGTGGTCGCCAAAAATCAAATCAGTTGTTCGCTCTCCTTCTGATATTTTTAATGAATCGGGTTTAAAGCTGAAGTCATCACCCAACTTACGGATCCGCGTGCTTAATATTTCTGCTCTTTCTTTTGCAGATAAACTTCCTGACTTATTATAGATCACGAATAATGTATCGTTGAAAAATCCGGTAACCGGCTCTCCTCTGGCAGTAAGGCGCAGGGAATCTATCTGTTCTTTTTTATGTGCTATGCGTAGGGAATCTGTATCATTTAATTGCTGAAGTTTTTTTTGTAATTCTTCTTTTTTTAAGTTATCAGTTGTTTTTAAGGAATTAAGTTGTGTTTGTAGTTGTACTCTTTTTATTGAATCATCTATTCGCTGCTGCTCAATAAGCGCAATCTTTTTATTATAATTGTCAAGGATAGCTGCATTAATAGAATCGGTTTTTTTGTTTATGCTATCCTGTTGTGCAACCAATTTCTGCGACGAAAGAAATAAAGCAATACCCGCGATTATAATTTTTATGTTTTTCACTACAATAACAACTTACAAGCTTTTATAAAATGATATACACCTTTTTTATTTTATTATTTTCAATTTGGTAAATAGAAGTTCCTTCTACTTTGTTTTTTCCGATACCTGATATGGTCTCCTTATCGATGATGGTATTGCCTTGTATAATTCTTTCTTTTATTTCGCAATGCAAATTTGGCGAACTACTGAAGATAGCACTATATGCTTTCCGCATAGCATCCTTTCCTTTTCCAATTAGTTTATCAGGAAACTGATACAATTCTGCATCGTCTGCGTAAGCAGCTATAAATGCGTCTACGTCCCTGGCGTTATATGCATTTAATTGCCGCTGAACTAAAGTTAATGGCGTAATCGCAATAAGTGTATCAGGATTAATTACATGACCTTTGTTAATAACTAAATCTATTTTGATAATGTTATCAAGACTATCAACAGGGTTTGCATTTAATAAAACCATATCGGCTTTTTTACCAACCGTGATGCTGCCCATGCTATCCTGGTGGTTTAATATTTTAGCCGGGTTTATGGTAGCTGATTGAATAATCTGCCAGTTGGTTAAGCCACTTTGTTGCATAGCTTTTAGTTCACCAAAAAATGATGTAGCATGCTGTGTGCCTATGTTTCCTGCATCGGTGCCTGCGGCAATGGTTACGCCGCCATCAATCATTTTTTTAAGATTCACCATTCTTACAGAATCGTCATGATGCCATTTTTTAAGAAGCGAAGGCGTATTTAAACTCTTTTTATAATAAGCGATAATCGCCGTATCGGGTAAATGTTTTAAATCTTCTATAGAACCAATTTGTTCCGGATTAGAATTCATTAAATCATAAGTCGAGTAATTCATTGTTTGTCCAAAAGTTTTGTAATAACCATCTTCTACAATCAGCGTAGGACAATCAATTACTTTTTTTGTTTTCAATAGCTTAATAAAATCATCCGAAACGATCTCATCTTCTACACCATGAACGAGGTAATCACAACCGCTTTCCACAGCGAGCTGTGCAGTAATTCTTTCTGTAGCATGCACCGCAACTTTCAAATTATGTTTATGCGCTTCATCAATAATCGCTTTTACAACAGGTTGATATTTTCTGGCACTATGTTCTACACTATCAGGTTTAACGATGTACCATATTTTAATAAAGTCCGGATGATAAGGTAGCTCTTCATCAACACCCTTCACAGCATCCTCAACCGTTTTTGTGAGAATAAAAGGTTCATCGTTTTTTAAGTTTTTGAAAACATCCGGCTCATAAGATGTCAGTAACGGTCCTGTCATATATATTGAAGGAGCATAATTTTTATTTGCAAAAGAATCTCTTTGTTGCAGAAAATTATAAGTACATCCCACATCAATCACGGATGTTATTCCGCATTGTAAATACCGGCGTAAAAAATCTTCCATATTATTATGAACCCAATCAATTTCTTTATCATAAGGTTTATCCTTTCTAAGATCTATTCCATCAGGTCTCGTATATAATCCGCCACTTTGAAAAAAATGAACGTGTGCATCTGTCATCCCGGGCATCAGAAATTTCCCTGATCCGTCAATGATCACAGAGCCTTCAGGAACTTTCACTTTAGCAGAAGGTTGAATGTTTGCGATAACATTATCCTTTATCATTACAGTTTGTGCGGGAATTAATTTTTGTTTTACAACATCAATTATCGTTACGTTGGTAATGTAAGTTTGAGAAACAGCAGCAAGGGAAATGGTGATTGCAAAAAGAGTAAATAAAAATTTATATTTCATTGTACAATTGTTTATTTATCTAAATATAAGATGAAATTTTTTGAGATTTATTTCCATTGATTGTCCAGCTTCACCGCTTCCCTCAATAATTTTACAATTGCTTTTTCATTAATATCTTCAACATCGTAAAATATTTTATAAAATATTTGTTTGTTGGTTCCGTGTGTAAGATAGTGGTCAGCATCCTTTAATTTATTGCCATACCAAAATCCTAATAAAACTCCTTTCTTTATTCCTCCCCTCGGAATGGTTGATGGCCACACAATACAAATTCCCTTTTTGCCATAAAAGAAAGGAACATTGTAAGATATTTTTTCTTTAAAACTTGCAGGGATATTTTCTGTAATTATTTGTCTTAATACATCTGTAATTATCCGCTCATCTTCAGGAAGCACTTCGTATAAATGAAGAAGAGATTTAACTTTAATAAAATCTTTCACGTAGTCATATTGCGTTTAACCTAAATAGTTAGTCATCCATTTTTATACTCCGATATTTTTTTTAATAACTTTTGCTTTCGTCTTTACCGCCGTTTTTTTAAGTTCTCTTTTTTTGGCTGAGATAGATTTGGTAATTGTTTTGCCTTCCATAATTTGTTTTTTGTCTTTTACTTTTGCAAGCGAATTAACAAAAGCAGCCTGCACTAATTTTGTTATGTATGTCTTTGGAAAATCTTTTTTATTTGTAACTAAAATATACCGGTACTGGTTACCCTTGCCAATCAATAATTTTTCGGGGTCAGCAATTTGTGAACCCCAATAAAAACCAAAGTGTATATTCTTACTGGTTCTACCAACAGCTATGGAGCAAAAAGTATGGCCAACTCTATCTGTAGGCGACCAGCCAAATGCAAGCGCATTGTAATTATCATAAATTAACTCATTGCACTTAGGATACAAATCCCAAACAAAATTTCTTAACCACATTACGAGCTCATTTATTTCTTTATCGAATGGCTTTAGAAATTTGATCAGATCTTTTGTTTCGTCTTTGCTCATTGGTTATAAATTATATTCGTTACACGAATTTGGTTCACGAATTACATGAATTAAAGTGTATAGAACTCATTCGTGTAATCATATCCGTTATTTTATTCTTGATAACATTAATATACAAGCTTTGGAGACCAGTTCGTACCACGGCCATCAGGAGTATAATCAAATAAATTCCATAAAGGCCATATTGCATCAACATGCCTGGAGTTTTGTCCTTCATCCGCAGGAGCAAAAAGCAGTTCTGTTGCATAAGTATGAAAAATCCCTTCACCCGTTTTATGAAACACATTCAATATAGGAAGTTGATTTCCTTTTTCATTTTCAGCGAAATAATCCATGTTGTAACTATTACCGGCGGAAGAAAGAAGATGCAGGTTTTTCCATCCCCTGTTTTTGGTAAAGCTCAACAGCTTTTCAATTGAAGTTTTTGCAACCACAACGATGTTCACTCTTTGTTCCGCATGAAAAACCATACCATTCAAGCCATCTAAAATAGAAGTACAACTGGTACATGGTGTTTCATTTTTAGGGCCAAACATATAGCTGTAAATAATAAGTGAATCTTTTCCATTTTCAAAAAGTTCTGAAAACTTAATTTGTTTTATTTTGCCGGAAGCATTCATTTCTTCAAACACATAGTCTTCTTTTACTTTAGCGCTGTAAGGTAGCCTGCGCCTGAGTTCTGTAACTTCTTCCGCCTGCCTGCGCAGCTTTATTTCTGCTTCCAGTAATTCATTGCGGGCTTTGCGATATGCCTCGCTTTCTCCGGAAAATTTTTTATCGTGATAATTTTTCATGATGAATTAATATTTTAAAGTAATTATAATTGTATTAAACTTTCAGCTATTAAAGTTAGAAAAAACACGAGAGATAAAAGAAGAAGAAACTTGCAACGCCGCAGGTGCAGTATTTTTTATTTTGCAGAAACATTTTCTTTTTTAGCAATATCTTTTGCTATTTGTTTTGCATCCGACGCAATCTCCCGGAATTGACCCGTTGGCGCAATCCAAAAGCCGCAAAAATACAAGCCGTCTTTGCCAAAATATTGTTGCTTTTTAATGCTCACTTTTAAATCTTCTAAGCGGCTTTTATCAACATCAATAATTTCAGTATAGTCGCGGTAATATCCTGTTGCAGCAACAATGGTATCAAAATCTTCTTTTTTGCCATTTGTAAAATGAACTGTTTTACCGGAAATGTAATCTATGTCAGCATAAATATTTATATGCCCCTGCCTGATATGTTTTATCGTGCCGATATCTATCACCGGAATTTTTCCATCTTTTTGAATTTGTTCAAAAGTGCCGTATGGCATTTTTTGTAAACCCAATTTGGTAATATCACCAAACATAAGCCTAATTAAAGGTGCGTTGATAGTGTCTGCCAGGCGGGGTGGCAGGCGCGACAGTAACAGGCTTAGGCGAAGTATGGGAATGCCCAATAAATCGCGTGGCACTATATTTACGGGAGAGCGAACAGCCATGGAAGGCATGGATCCCTGCTCGTACAGGTCAATGGCAATTTCGCAGGCAGAGTTGCCAAAACCAACCACTAATACTTTTTGTTCTTTAAAGTCCCGGCCACTCTTATATCCGTAGCTGTGTAAAATGCTACCGGGAAATGTTTCCATTCCTTTAAAGCTAACCGTTTTTGGTTTACCATACGGACCTGTTGCTATCACTACATATTTCGAGTGATACGTACCGTTAGTTGTTTCAGTTATCCAGTAATCTTCCTGCTTTTTTATTGTGATAGCTTCTGTGTTAAAGATGGGATTGATATTAAATTCTTTTTGATAATCGTCTAAATAATAAACTACCTGCCGCCGCGAAGGATAGCGTGGTATTTTATTTCCAAATTTTTTATAGGGCAAATTTGATAAGTTTTTACTGGTATGCAAATGCAACCTCTCATAATGATTGCGCCAGGGGGTAGCTACCTGCGCCTCTTTTTCCATAAGTACATATTCAATGCCCGTTTTTTGCAAACAGGCAGCAGTAGCCAAACCGGACACGCTTGCCCCGACAATGAGTGTAGTGGTTTGTTTCATGATTTAAAGATTGTTGCACTTTATAAAACTGTTTATAACGGCGTCGTGTGTCCGAAGTAAGTTTATTACTACTTCTGTCAGCTTTGCTTCGGGAAAGGATTTAAAGAAGATTTCTCGCCTGCGGGCATTTCAAAAATAAAGTATTTCTTTTTTATTTAAAATTGAGAACATTAACAGGAGAAATATTTTTAGTGGCGCTGAGGCCCCGAATAGAAAATTACGTTGAGGCAACCTTTTTTAAAGTGTTACGATTTAAAATTAGTAGCTATATTTTAAACCGGAATATTTGTAAAACCAGCAGATGGATTTTGTTTACAAAATATTCTCTAAAACCTATTTATGAAAAATACAATTAATTTCCTGGCGACAATTGCCTCAATGCTGTTCCTTTTTATTTCATGCAGCAAAAACAACACAACTTCACCGCCAGCATCACGCACAGATATTCATTTAGATTCAAATGCGCAGGTAGGCACTCACATTGTAGATAAAGATGGCCGGTCGTTATACTTTTTTTCTAATGATGTAAATGGCGGCCTGTCAAATTGTACCGGAGCCTGTTTAGCAAGCTTTCCAATATTTAGTGCAGATAGCGCTACCACTACTTATAGCGATGGTTTGCTGGCTTCGGATTTTAAAACCATTACACTTACTTCAGGTTCCAAACAAACAACTTATAAGGGTTGGCCACTATATTATTTTGCACAGTATGGCGTGCCCGAAGCAGCCGGGCAAACTAATGGAGAAGGTATCGGTGATATTTGGTTTGTTGCGAAGAGTAATTATTCCATAATGATAGCCAATAATCAACTAACGGGCGGGGATGGCCTGAATTATTTAGGCGATTATACTGCCGGCGACGGACTTACCAATTACTTATGCGATGGCAATGGCAACACCTTGTATACTTTCGCAAAAGACAGCGCTTTTATAAATAAATTTACAAAGCCCGATTTCAGCAATAACGCATTATTTCCCATTTACGAAACGGATACCATATCGGTGCCTTCCACA
>CBIGQT010000108.1:0-7940 GCA_966191655.1 uncultured Ginsengibacter sp. | reverse complement strand
TTACGATTTTGGAATAAAAAATAATTAAGCTTGCTGGCACTGGGCAACCCGGGCACTCCCGGATTATCAGTATATTTAAACAGAGGCTGCCCCGTTTCATCACTGCTCAAAAAATAATTTCTTACTGCAATAATTTTGTCAATAGGTGTTATCGCATTTTTTGTTATCTCCTTTGCCAAAACTCTTATCGAATCAAAATCATTGCCCTTTGGAATAAAAGTATAATAACGCATAAACGCAGAATCTTCATTGTTCCAGTTATTTATTTGTCTTAGTAATTCAAATCTTTGGTTTTGAAATTTTTCTAATTCTTTATTACCCGCAGGATTATAAACAAAGTAAGCGCTGTTAAGATCACTGACATACATTTTTGCCCTGTAAGCGCTCTTAAATTGTTGCTTATATTCTTTTTCCACTGCAATCGGCTGACAAAAAAATGCCGTTGCAGGAGCTAAAAATTCTGTGGGAGAAAGCAATGCTTTATATACTTCAGTACTTACTACTTTTCTATCTAAATAGGCCTTACTTTTTAGTAAAACTGATGAATCGGTTTGGGTAAAGTACAACGGAATTTTAGAAGGATCTGGTTGAAACAAATCGTTAGAAGGCATGAGGCTGTCCACTTCCAGCGTCTGCGTGAGTGTATCAAACTTCGTATAATAATCGTAAGTAAAGTAAAGCGGGTTGGGCACTTCAGATTTTGGAAAATAATTATCAAGCTTTGCAATAAATACAAGTTGCTTTGAAGATTTCCGGCCGCCACTTAATCCCATCTGTTTTCTATTGCTTACTGTTCCATCTTTATTTTCTTTAGTAAGGCTTTCTTTATTGGGAGCCTGCGTCTCACTCTTGCCACCGCCATATTGTTTTTCAATAGCCTGGAAATCTTTTTTATAAAATGAAAAAATTAATAACAAAATAATTCCTGCAACAACAGCAAAGCCAATTAATTTTTTTATAATGAACCATGAAAAGTTTTGCTCATCATCATTCATATTTCTTACCAGCTCAGCCGTGTAAATTATATAAAATACAAATACCAAAACGGGCGCAAAGGCAATTACTAATTTTTTTGCAGTTATATCTGAAGTGTTGCTGATGACAACTATCTGCAGCAGTAATAGCAGTGCAGACAGAACTACCGGAAACCATCGTAATCTTGCAAAAGCCCAGCCGGCAAGCCATCCCACAAAAAATAAAAATGAAAAAATATAAAATTTTGTTATGGCGTAAAATGCAGTGAACTCTCCTGTGTAGATATTATTTACAATTTTACTGATGATGAAAAGCAGTAATAATAATGGAAGCGTGGTAGTAATGAATCTAAAACGAAAACTATAAAACAAACAGCCTGCAATAAGCCCTGCGGCTAAAAAAATACCTTCGGTAGTCCATTGACTTTCCAATACTCCATAGTATTCATTTAAATGCCAAAGCAGGTATGTGCCAATTGCAATTGCAGGAATTATCAATAAAGTAATTCTGGCAATTATTTTTTTAGGGCTATATTTTTTTTCAACAATCATTTTAAATATCAGGTACTAATTATTAAACTTTCACATTCACTTTTTTTCAACAACTCTTTTATATTTTTTTCATTGTCTAATATTTTTCTTCTTAACGGAGAAAGGCTAAATGCAAGTTGCAATTTTTCTGAACTTTTCTTTTCAGGGTTTACGAAAATCCATTGCAGCCAATCCGTTATCTTCATTTTTGAAAAACTTTTGCTTAGCTCAATAAAAACAACAGTGAGGCTTTTGCCGGTTTTTTCAACAACTTCTTCTAATTGTTTTGCATCTGTCAAAGAAGAAATACAAAGTACAGAAGCATATTGCTTATTAAAATAATTATGCAGGTCATTTTGTTTTTGCCAGGATGATGTGCTGATAATATATTTCACTTTTTGGATGTCATCATCAGCATAAAATGTTTTTGTTTCCTGGTCAGGAATGTATTGTATTAAATTATTCTGCCTGTATAATTGTTCATAAATATTCCAGGTAACTGTTTTAAAGTTATCAAGAAATGCAGCATTAAATTCTTCATAAATATCGTTGCTTATTGAATTGTAAAATGACGCATAAAAATAAATGTGCGATGCATAAGGATCATTGGTTTCGGGAATTCTTACAACGAGCTCTTTATTCTTTGCATAAATCTTCCAGACAATTCTTCTTACGTCATCATTGGTTTCAAAGTTTTTATAGTTTAAAAATTCACCCTCCACTTTTCTCAGTTCTTCAATTCTCATATTGGTATCCTGTGTTTTTTTTGGTTGAACAATAAACGGCACTGTATTCGTTTTCAACGGTTGTGTATAAAAGTTGCTGTTGACGGAAAGTTGTGATGTAAAAGAAAAAAACTGAAAAAAATCTTCAAAATAAATGATGCCACTTTGTATGTCGTATTCTTTTATATTTTTTAAAGGCCAGTTATAAACGCCATTTGTTTCTAATGAAAAAAAATTCTTCCTGGATTGTAAACCGACAGGAGTAAATTTTGGCGAAATATTATTTTTATCATAACGGAGGCGTAGACGAATGTAGCCAAACAGCGGTTTTAATATTGAAGAAATATTTATCTCTACTAACTGCTTATCGGCAATCCTTTTTGACTTCCCGGTTTTTACTTTTAAAATGCTCTTATTATTTTTTTTATTGAATAGGAATAATATCCACGGAATAAAAGCGCTTAAAAAAGATACTGCAAGAATCGCCAGTGCAAACCAAAATGTAACCGTGATAAATACATTTATAATAGCAGTTCGTGCGGTTTCAGAAACGGCATTGTTTTTTATAAGCCAGCGATAAGCCAGCCCCAGCGCAATAATCACCAATAAAAAATGTATACGGAAAGGAATAAAAAAGCCGGCAAGCCTTATTTTTTCCCTGATTGCTGCAATATTCATTGTCCGGTAAAATTCATTCAAAATAAACATAAAGAAAAACAAAATCTTTTTTCACATCTATACATAAAATACAGTATTGACAATTTTATATTTTCTTTGTATGAAGAGGAATAAAATGATTTTCTATGATAGCTGCCCCTGTTGCGGGCAAAAAAATATTGTTGCGGTACTTTCTGCAGTGGATTATACCGTTTCTCAAAAAAAGTTCGATATCTGGGAATGTAAGGACTGCACACTTCGATTTACGCAAAATGTTCCTGACCCTGATGAGATCGGGGCTTATTATCAATCTGAAAATTATATTTCGCATAGTGATACTAATAAAGGATTTATTAACGGGGTTTATCATAAAGTGAGAAACCGCACCTTGGTACAAAAGCGAAGGTTGATTGAAAAAACTACTGAAAAATCTACCGGAAGCATACTGGATGTAGGTTGCGGAACGGGCGCTTTTCTTCATACCATGCAAAAATCGGGGTGGCAGATTACGGGACTTGAACCTGATGGAACAGCACGAAAAAAGGCAAAGGAATTATACAATTTAAATTTAGATAACCCGGAGAAACTGTTTTCATTACCTTCTCAAAGTTTTGATGCAATCACTATGTGGCATGTGTTGGAACATGTGCATGAACTTCATGATTACATCCAAAAAATAAAGGAATTATTAAAACCGGGAGGTAAACTTTTCATTGCTGTTCCTAATTATACCAGTTACGATGAAAAAGTGTATAAGAAGTTTTGGGCAGCGTATGATGTGCCCAGGCATTTGTATCATTTTTCGCCCTTGTCAATGGCAACATTATTATCGTTTCATGGGATGAATCTAACTTCTACGAAACCTATGTGGTATGATAGCTTTTATGTAAGCATGTTAAGTGAGAAATATAAATCAGGCAAGTCAAATATTCTAACAGCTTTTATTAATGGCGGAATTTCTGATTTTAAGGCAGCTTTTAACATTAAAAAATGCAGTTCAGTAATTTATATTGTTTCAAAATAGCCTCAGACTTTAATTAGTCGTTTAATTTCATCTGAAACAACCTTGGCCAATCTTTACCGGTTATATATAATTTTTTTGTGGTGCTGTCATAAGCGATGCCGTTTAAAACGGCTTCGCTGCCAACCTGGTCATTAGGATCATATTGGTGCAATAAGCCGGTAAGGTCCATAACACCAACAGCGTGGCCGTTAGAAGTATCTATTTTATAAATATGATTGTTATACCACCTGTTAGCGAAAACATAACCGTTTATATATTCCAGTTCATTAAGGCTGTCAAGCTCTCCTGTATTATCCGCAACAGTAAGTGTTTTTACCGGTCTCATTTCTTTTGTGGCCTCATTGGGCTGCACATAATATAATTTTGATGAGCCATCGCTTATAATAAGATTATTGCCATCATTGGTAATTCCCCATCCATCTAAACTCCAGTTATAAGTTAAAACAGGATGCATTATGTCATTAATATTATAAGCAAAAATTTTATGGCTTTGCCATGTAAGCTGGTAAATTTTGTTTTTAAAAATAGTAATGCCTTCGCCAAAAATTGTTGAATCAGGAATGAAATATTCTTTTTCAGGAGCACCGGTTTTTATATTTACTACTCTCAGTGTGGTCTTGTGTTTTTCATCAGGATTACCGGTTCCTTCATATAACTTTCCTTTGTAAAATTGAAGTCCCTGGGTAAAAGCCATTGGGTCATGAGGATAAACACTATCGATTGTAAAAGTAATTGGCTGGGGGGCAGGAATGTTATTGATTTGGGCAACCGGAAGACTTGTGTCTTCATTAGGAGTTGAAGTATTATTGTTACAGGAAAATAATAGCAGAATAATTGCAACTACGGGTAACTTATTAATCATTATATATTTTTAAACTTTGTAAAAATAGTAAACGGCATTGTTATGCGTGTTAATTCATTTATAAAATGTTTTTAATGAATATTTTGCGATATGGGGAATTTGTATTTTATTTGTGGTTATAACCTCTGTTACCGGTAATAGCCATCTTTTAAGAGTTATCTACCCAATGCAGTTCAGGTTATATTCTCCTTTCCACTTATCCCTTGTATAATTAAAATTCTATGTAATTCCCGGTTCAGAATTCCTATGCAATCCGCTTACAAATATTTTTAGGATAGTTCTGAAACAAAACGGGGATGATGAAATTTATTGTTACATTTTTTATTTGCACCAGCTTTACAATTTTTGCCACAGCGCAGCGATGTGGTACGCCGCAATACGCAAAGCAAAATAATTTGGTCTCTTCACTTTCCACTACAACTCCAACAACTCAATCAGCAAGCCGTGATACACTTCCTAACGAGGTAATTGTTGTACCCGTTGTATTCCACA
The DNA here is from genome assembly GCA_966191655.1 of uncultured Ginsengibacter sp. Taxonomy (GTDB): domain Bacteria; phylum Bacteroidota; class Bacteroidia; order Chitinophagales; family Chitinophagaceae; genus Ginsengibacter. The sequence goes on along the minus strand of CBIGQT010000108.1, from coordinate 2,675 downwards.
TATTATATAATTCCAATGCACAAAATGTAAGTGATCAGCAGGTTTTATCGCAACTAACCGCTTTAAATAACGATTACAGACGGTTGAACGCGGATACAATAAATACACCGGCGCCTTTTAAAAGTATAGCTGCTGATACAAGAATTGTTTTTTGTCTTGCGAAAGTAGATCCCAATGGCCAATACACATCAGGTATCATACATAAACATACGAGTTCAGATTTGTTTCTTTCCGACGATGAAATGAAATTTTCTTCAACTGGTGGCGATGATGCATGGGATTCAAAAAGATATCTCAACATTTGGGTATGTAATCTGTTTGGACGCACGTTGGGATATGCTGTTATGCCCGGCAGCCCGGCAGAAAGAGATGGTGTAGTTATTCAGTACACAGCGTTTGGTACCATAGGAACAGCACTGGCGCCGTTTAATAAAGGCAGAACGGTAACACATGAAATTGGCCATTGGCTTGGCCTCCGGCACTTATGGGGAGATACTCAATGTGGCGACGATGGTATAGCCGATACACCTCCACAGGAAACCAGCAATAGTGATTGCCCTTCGTTTCCTCATTTATCTTCCTGTTCAAATAATTCTTATGGAGATATGTTTATGAATTATATGGATTTTACAAATGACGATTGCATGAATATGTTTACGCAGGGTCAGAAAAATGAAATGAGAGGTTTATTTGCTCTTGGAAATTCAAGAAATTCCTTTTTAAATTCATCAGTTTGCGATAGCTCGCTTGCGCAGGGTGGACCAATTTTAGATTCTGTATTTACATCTAACAATGTAACAATATCAGTTTATCCAAATCCATTCAGCAACCAAATTACTATAAGTTCTGCTAACGATGCAGATATTAATGGTAAAACCGTTAAGTTATACGATGTTACAGGCAGATTATTTATTACACAAAAAATTACATCTCAAAAAACTCCGATAAACGTAAGTAATCTTCACCCAGGAATGTATTTTCTTAGGGTAGAAAGCGGAAATACCTCAAAGGTTTTCAAATTAATAAAACAGAATAATTTAAGTCGTTAAGTAATTTTTACATTCTCCCGTGCAAAAGGAACGCAGTTCTTAACATTTCTTAATGAACCTTTTTATAATTTTGTCTCGTATATGCATAAAAAATTATCATGAGAAAAATTATATGTTTATCAGTAATCCTGGTTTCTTTATTTCTGACAAACTGCACGCAGTCGCAGACAAAAGATTCCCCATCAAAAGCACCTGAAGCAAAAGTATCAGACACAAAGTATCCTGATCCTCAACAAGTTTCTGAGAATACAAATTTTCCAATAAAATTATCGGAGGCTGAATGGAAGCAAAAATTGACTCCTGAACAATATTATATATTGCGGGAGAAAGGAACTGAAACGGCTTTCAGCGGTAAACTAAATCATTTTTATCAAAAAGGAACTTACTATTCTGCCGCAACATTGCAGCCGGTTTTTAGTTCCGACACCAAGTTTGATTCCGGTACCGGATGGCCAAGTTTTTATGCTCCAATTAATCCCGATGCTGTTAAGCTTGTTAAAGATGAAAGTTTGGGAGATGTTCGTTGGGAAGTAGTAGATTCAAAATCGGGTTCACACCTTGGCCACGTATTTGATGATGGTCCTGCTCCTACGGGTAAACGTTATTGTATGAATTCCGCTGCATTAATATTTGTACCCGTAGGCGGTAAACCACCGGTTGCGGCAAAATAAATATTTTCAAAAAATAATACATAATAAAAAAGGCCGTTACATTTTTGTAAAAGCCTTCTTTATACCGGTTAAGCACACACGAAATTTCTTAACTTATTTAACCAAACAAGCCGCCTTTCTTAAATGAACGGACTCCCTCACCGATTTTAAAGCCATTGTTATAAATTTCAATTTTATAATTGCCGGTTTGGAAATCACTGTTTTGAGTCCATTCAACCGTAACAGGTTGTTTTTGCCCCTGTACATAATTTATCTGCACTTTTTTTGTAAAAGGCCTTTCAACTCCATCTCTTGTAACAAATTTTCCTGAACCTAAGGCATCAACTACTACGGGCTTTCCATCAGGAGATGTGATACAAACATAAATATCTTCCGGGCCGCTTTGTGTTATTCTGTTTTCATCAATATCAAAAGATATTCTGAGTTTATCTACTTTCTTTGCAGTAGTTGTTTCTTTTTCTTTACCACTGCTTTTTTCTTTTAAACCAACAACGGTGAAATTGGAAGCATGTAAAGTAGAACCCACGTCAATTACATTTTCTTTTTGTTTTATAACCTGGTTTGCTGAATCATAATTTTTATTGGCAACGTCCCTTTCTTGTGTAACCTGCTGCTTCTCCTGGGTTAACTGGGTGTTTTGCATTTTTAATTCCTCAATCTGTGCAGTGTATGTTTCAATATTGCCTTTCAGTTCTGCAATCAATCTTTTTGCTTCTGCCAATTGCCCTGCGGTGGCGTGTTCGTCGTTTAAGATAGACTGTATTTTGCTTTTAAGACCTTCTATATCCTTATCTTTTGTTTTTAAAAGACTATCTGCTTTTACGTTGGAAGTTTTAAGCACGTCAAGCCTCAAAGCGGCATCATTTAGCTCGCGCTGAAGTTCATTTTTGGAGGAATCGCTGTTAACGATTTGTGTAGTAAGGTCCTGTTTTTCCTGTTTGTTTTGTTTTTTATC
>CBIGQT010000107.1:0-8017 GCA_966191655.1 uncultured Ginsengibacter sp. | reverse complement strand
AATAAGATTGAATATCATAAAATTTTTATGGCAGGCGGATAGCCTGCTTTTTTATATAAGTTAAAAGCATGTAGAATAATTTCCTCAAAGAAGATATAAAATGAGCGATGCAATTAGTGAACTTCCGAAAGTTTCTAAAAAGAAATTAAAAGCTATTGTAAAAGATGAAGAGAAAACTGCCATAGCAGCCAATCTTATTTATGTTACAGACAAAGAACCCGGAATAGAAAGAAAAAAGAAGGGAGAAAAATTTGAATATTATTTCAAACAAAAAAAAATTAAAGATGATGAAGAACTATTAAGAATAAAACATTTAGTGATTCCTCCTGCATGGACGCATGTATGGATATGTAAAAAAGCAAATGGTCATTTGCAGGCAACGGGGTATGATGTTAAAAACAGGAAACAATATCGTTATCATCCTCACTGGAACTTATTGCGCAACCACACAAAATTTTACAGGCTGCTGAATTTCGGCCGGGCGCTTCCCGACATCCGTACACAACTTGAAAAAGATATAAGTGCACCGGAGTTACCGCTAAAAAAAGTTTTGGCTGCCATCGTAAAATTAATGGAACGCACAAACATAAGAGTGGGCAATAGCTTTTATGAAAAAACTTATGGTTCATTTGGCTTAACAACTTTAAAAGACAAACATGTAAAATTTAATGGCAACTCGGTAAGTTTCGCTTTCACCGGTAAAAAGGGAGTATCTCATAATATTGTTCTAAAAAATAAAAAGCTTGCAGGCATCATTAAAAAATGCCGGGACGTGCCTGGAAAAGAATTATTCCAGTTTTATGATGAAGAAGGTAATCATCATTCAATAGATTCGGGACTTGTAAATAATTACATAAGAGAAATAAGCAATGCAGATTTTACTGCAAAAGATTTCAGGACATGGGCGGGAACGATAGACGCTTTTCTCGCCCTGAAATCGGTAGGATGTTGTGATACCCAGGCGGAAACCAAAAGAAAAATTGTTGAAGCGCTTAATATTGTTTCGGAGCATTTAGGAAACACAAGAACAGTTTGTAAAAAATATTACGTGCATCCGCTTATTCTTTCATTGTACGAAAATAAAAAGCTGGAAAAATATATTCAGGAACTTGATAACGCCGGAAACAACAAAGATAAAATTGGCCTGACTCCGGAAGAAGAAATCGTTTTAAAAATTTTGGAATCAAACTAAAAAATCTTTCTGTAAATTGTCTCATGTTTTCAATTGATAAAAAACTGGAAGATGGTTTTGAAAAAATCATTTTAAAAGATAACAATACAAATACATTTGCAACTATACTTCCCTTATCCGGAGCCATACTCAATGCTTTTGAAACGGTTCATAACGGTAAAGTCATAAACGTAATTGAAAGTTATATTTCATCAGATGATTTTATAAATAATCAAGAATCCAAGGGGTTTTTAGGTTCTAAATTATCTCCGTTTGTTTGCAGGTTAAAACATGGAAAATATCAGTTTGCGGAAAAAAAATACAGGATTGAAAAATTTTATCTTGGCAAAAGTGCAATACATGGAATATTGTATAATAAATCATTTACCATTGTTTCGGAAACAGCTAATGATCTGCATGCATCGGTAACAATGAAGCATGAATACCGCAAGGAAGACAAAGGATATCCGTTCAATTATGATTGCGTTATAACATGGCAGCTTGAAAAGGATAATAAACTTTCGGTTACTACAGAGTGCATTAACAGAGATGCGGGCTTAATACCAATGCAGGATGGTTGGCATCCTTATTTTAATTTAGGCAATGTTGCTGATGAATTGCAATTAGAATTTCAATCGAGGGAAATGGTAGAGTTTAACAGCGATTTGATTCCGACGCAAAATCTTATTCCTTATTCCGAATTCAATTCACTTAAAAAAATTGATACTACTTTTTTTGATAATTGTTTTACGCTAAATACAGACGCATGCCAGCCCATGTGCGTCTTACGCAATCCATCTAAAAAAATTGAAATAGAAATTTATCCTGAAAAATCATATCCTTATCTTCAAATTTATATTCCTCCACATCGAAAGAACATTGCGATAGAAAATTTAAGCGGGGCACCGGATGCATTTAATAATGGGATGGGCGTAACTACGCTTGAACCGGGTGAATCCGCTTTATACAAGACCTCTTATAAGATTAAGTTCTTGGATTGAGATTGTGTTACACCCTTATATAAATTTTCTTTTTATCCATCCACCAGACTATGAGCCATAAAAAAGTAATCATGCAAAGCGCATACAGTAAAGAACCATTATTTAAATTAGACGGAAAAACCGGTTTGCATACATGCTCATAAAACCAGCCGAACGGGGAAAGATAAATAGGGTTGCCCATGACATCCGTTTCGGCAGAAGGAATTCTGATAAGCCCTAATGCTCTTGGTAAAAATCCACTTAATATGAAAATAAAAAGCGGGTTTTTGCCAAACACATCAAAGAATTTAGTAAGCCACCCTCTTTTGTTTTTTAATTCAATTAAGTAAATCATTACTGCAAGAATAACCAATGCTAACCCCGTAGTATAGACGACATAAGAGCTCGTCCATATTTTTTTATTAAGCGGGAAAACCATATCCCATGCATATCCTGCAAAAAGAAATATAGTCCCTGCAACAAATAATCCATTGACCATCTCCGGAGTTTTGCCTTTTTTAATGATATAATCCCCTATAAAATAACCAAAAATTACCTGCACAATGGCACCGAATAAACTCATGAATCCTTCGGGGTCAAATGCAATAGGATGGCCATTCAAAGACTCTCCATGATACATGTGCGCTTCTCCTAAAATTGATTTATCTACATTGGTTCCAAACCAACCCGTCAGGCTAAACGGATCTGCCGGGTTGCCTGCCACACATAAAAACCAATAGCCTAAAAGAATAACACAGGCGATAAAAAATGCGCCGCGTATTTTAAAAAAATAAATAATTATTGAAGCAAAAAAATATGCTAATGCAATTCGTTGCAAAACACCTAAAATTCTTACACCCACCGGATGACCTTCGGCATTAATATAACTCCATTGCTTAAATACAATGTTATCATTATCCCATTTCACAAATGGCATCCAATTCAGAAATAATCCAATTAAAAAAATAAGGATAGTTCTTTTTATAATTTTTCGCCAGAAAACTGATGGGCCCGCAGCTTGCAACCTGGGCATCACAAACGCTAAAGCATTGCCAACTGCAAAAAGAAAAAAGGGAAAGACCAGGTCTGTAGGCGTAACGCCATGCCATGGCGAATGATCGAGCGGTGCATAAATATGTTCCCAGCTTCCGGGATTGTTTACCATTATCATTAAGCATACCGTAGCTCCGCGGAAAATATCAAGCGAATAAAATCGTTCCTTCATTGATTTGGACATTTAATAAACGAATGTACATAAATGTTAAACGATCTTATTACGAAGAAAGTATTGTTATTAAAATGAAAGGAATAAAAATATAAGGAATAAAAAAGCAACCTTTCAGTTGCTTTCATTATGTTCAATTTTCATAGGTCAAGCTATTACAAAATATAAGCCCGAATATTCTATTAATCAGAATTTAGTTTTCTGTATTTTTTTATGAATAGACATTATTTCCTGCAACGATGCAGAGCCATACCACGGATACATTACCGGTTCAAGCAAGTTTGCATGTATTGCGGGGTCGGTTGCCAATAAATTTTTTGCATCTTCCATGCTGGAAACATTCAAAATAAATATTCCACTATAATTATCGTTATTTTTTCCGAAAGGGCCGGCCAGCACCAGCTTTCCTTCATTAGCAAGCCTGGTTATATTATTAAGATGTCCGTGAAATATAGAATCTTCTGCCACTTTATCAGTCATCGTTTCACTTCCCGACTTAAGAATAACGAAAATATAATTTTTCATTCCATACTCATCTGCATGTAATTTATTTGCCAATATGGAATCGTATTTTTCATCCTGCGACTGAGCATTTACTGCTGAGGAAAAAATAATTAATGAGAAAATAAATACAAAAAAACTTTTCATAAATAACGATTTTTTTTCAAAAAATAATTAAAATCTAATTTACCAGGTAATCCATACACTTAAATGTTTCCACGTTATTCATATACCATTCCCAGCGATGCATTCCCTGGATGATCCAATTAATATGATATCCATCTTTTGCAAGCCCATCAGCAAATTCAAGGCCATTAATACCGTCTTCTGATATTAAAACATAGTTCATCTTTTTATCGGGAAATTGGTGCTCAAATTTCTGAGTTCCATTATCACTAAAAAAATTAATCGCGTCTTTTAGATGGCTGTATTTATACTTTACACCCTGGGCAACTTTATTAAATATTGAATCTGGCCGAACATCGATAAGCTTTGTATTCGGAGAAGAAGAATAGCTGCTACAAAATACAACTGGTGTTATAAAATTGATCTTACTGTTTTCTTTTAAATACCCTTTTGCTTCTGTTGAAAGATTTTCATCGGCTGCATACGCATAAAGTAGATCAATCCCTCCAACCAAATAAGAAACATACCGAATTCCTTTACCCACAAGCCATCCGGCTAATTCAGCGGCTCCGTAATTAACGGTATTGTATAAAACGACGGGCCTGTTTTTTTCTTTTCGAACCAATTCAAGAACCTGCAGGGAATCAGCATAATTTAAGTTAGCCTCATTTTTAAATGATGGGAAATATTTATAATAAATAATATTGGCTGAATCCCATGAGTATTTTGGTATATTACTAACGCTGATGATTAAAGGATTTTTGTTAGCCGTCAACTCATCAAGTAACTGTGCAGGCGCAATGTTTTTATAAGTTATTTTGGTTTCGTATAAATCTTTTTCAAAAGGTTCCACTTCATTATATCTTCTAAAAAATTCTGTCATTCCTCCGCGGGTGTTGTTTACGGATGAAAAACCACTGTCTAAAAGCAAATTGGAAACAACACGACTCCTGTAACTATGTGAACAAATCACATAAATATCCCTGTCTTTATATTCATCCAGTTTATGAACCAGGGAAGGATCTTTTCTAAAATCCTGCAAAGGAATATTTATGGCCCCCTTAATGCGCCCGATATTTGATTGTTGATACATTGAGCTAGAGTCAAAATATTCTCCTTTGGTTCGTACATCGAGAAGTAACATATTAGTGTCTTTTTTCTCAAGCCGTTGCAATAGCTCCGGAAGCGTTACTTCATTATAGGTTTTTTGAGACTTCCCGAAAAAAAAGAGTAAAGAAAAAAATGCTAAAAGTATTGGCTTCATAATGTCATTTTTTAAGAAAGAATTAAACATAGCTAAGCTAATCTTCCTGTATGATAAATTATTACCGCCTGTAAAATATTGATTAATTTATTAAAAGAACCCTAATGAAACATTAGTGGTAGGATGAAACTAATTTACTAATCTTTTGTAAATGTTCGCATTTTAAGTGTTCCCTGTTTTTCTTTCCAAACTCAGTATAGTATTGATGTTTTTTCAAAAAATTTTCCTGAATTTTATTCCATTCTTTTATATCGTGAATATGCCCATAAATTTTCATCTCCTCAAATAGCGTATTACTTATTCTATTAAAATCATTACGTCCAAGATAGTCAAGGTCTGCATCACAAATTATCTTTTCCAATAAGTTTTTTGGATTTTGTGGAATTTTAGTGGCCATTATCATTCCGCAGATGATTTCAATTTCCTTGTCGGTATAACCAAAACGAGATAAATCTTTTTTTGCCATATCACATCCGTGTTGTTCATGATCCTTATACTTTTCAGTAAATCCTGCATCATGAAATAAAACAGCAATCCTGAGAAGTTTTATCTCATGTGCAGATAAATTTTCTGTTTCGCCAATTTTCATTGCGGCATTAAGTACATCTATTGTATGATGCAATCCATGATAGGTAAGATCTTCGGGCAATTTTTTTTCCAGGTATTCCAGGATGAATTTTTCTTCAGGAGAATATGTTTTCAAGGCGACGTTATTTTAAAAAAAGCGTTCATAAGCAAAATTGTCAATTTTTGGATTAATGAATATAATTAATAAAATAAAATTTACCTAACATTTGAGGTATTTATATCGTCCCAATTATCAGTTCTAAAAAGATTTACTGGCAATCCTTCTTTACTAAATAAAGTTGGAACAGAAGTATTCGTAAAATCGAATCGGACGGAAACCGGGTTAGCAATAGTTTTGTTAGAAACAACAATCGAGTTACCATTGATCTTTGCAACAGCAAGCATGAAAATTTTATCAGCACCGGAAATATAAAATCCTTTTATAGTATCTCCTTTATTTATAAAACCCTTATCAGCGTTTATAAAATCTATTTTAATTTTTCCTTTTTCAATTTGCATATCCTTATACATTGGATATTTATAAACAAGATTTTTTATTCCATAATTCTCTGACAAGGCAAGATTAGCTAACCTGTAGCCGACATCTTTTTTATCCGTTGGATGGATATTATTTACATCCGCAATATGGTCATCTATTACCACCATGCCTGTGTTGGGTGTTGATAAGGTTTTTGTTTGCGCCTCTTTTAATAACGGTCCTGAAATATTATTTCCATAAGCATAAGAAGCTATCTGCACAAAGTAAAATGGAAAATCTTTTTGCCAAGCCTTACGCCACGAAGTAATCATAGTTGAAAAAAGTTGTTCATATGTAGAGGCATTTTCAACATTTGCTTCGCCTTGGTACCATATTACTCCAGCTATATTAAAGTTAGTAATTGGATAGATCATCGCATTATAACAAGCTGCAACGCTAATAGGTCCCCAGGGAATAGTTTTCAATCCATCCGCAACTTTTTTTATAACAGCATTATTGTCTATTGCGTCCTTGGGCGTCCAAACTTCGGCCGGAGTACCGCCCCAACTTGCTTCGATGAGGCCAACAGGAACAGATAACGTTTCCTGTAATTTTTGCCCAAAAAAATAACCGGCTAAACTAAATTTTTTCATGTCTTCCGGATTACAAACAACCCATTGTGCTTTTGTATCATCCTGGGGATATTGTGATGCTAATCTTGGTATATGAAAAAAACGAATTCTTTTATTAGTGGCATTTTCAGCATCGGTAGTGTATTGTTTTACTCCCCAGCTATAACTCATTTCCATATTGCTTTGGCCACTGCACGCCCATACTTCACCAATTAAAACATCATCTAAAACAATTTTGTTATTTCCACTTACAGTAAGAGTGTATGGGCCGCCGGCAGCAGGCGTTTTAATAGAAAGCATCCATTTACCATCCGGATTTCCAACAGTATTGTAGGTTGTTGTATCCCAGTTAGAACTAACTTTTATTTTTTCACTTGGGTCACACCAGCCCCATAATTTCAAATCGCTATTTTGCTGTAATACCATGTGGTCGCCTATTACAGCCGGCAATCGCACTTCAGCTTTTGCATTAAAAAAACTTATAAGCGTTATAAAACCCGTAAGAGTAAGCAATCGATTTCTTTTCATCTTTAAAAAGTAATTAATTAAGTGTAACAATTTCAAATTAAACTTTTTCACTTAATTTAAGCCATCTCATTTCTTTTTTATCAAGAAGTACAATTATATCATTAATTCGCTGTGCTACTTCCTGTAGTTTTTCAAAATCCAAATTACCGTTATTCATTTTTACTTCCAGCAATTCTTTTTCTTTTTCTAAAGCAGGAATCTCTTTTTCCAATAAATCAAATTCATGTTTTTCTTTAAAGGTAAATTTATCATTGAGTCCATTATTGTTTTTAGCTTTTGTTTTTTCATTATTGACTTGTTCAACTGCCACAATAGTTTTGAGCTTATTTTCTTCCAGCTGTTTCCACGTTCTGTATTGAGAGTAATTACCCGGGAAATCTTTTATTTCGCCATTGCCTTCAAAAGCAAATAGATGATCCACGAGGCGATCCATGAAATACCTGTCGTGGCTTACAATTAATATGCACCCGGGAAAATCCTGCAAAAATTCCTCAAGTGTTCTTAGTGTTTGTAAATCCAGGTCATTTGTTGGCTCATCCAGAACT
>CBIGQT010000106.1:0-8032 GCA_966191655.1 uncultured Ginsengibacter sp. | reverse complement strand
ATCTTTGTTCTTTTAAAAACAGATTATTATCATGGCGATTTGCAAGCCACTAAAGACGGCGTAATTTATACGGGTAGCTGGAGTTGTAACAGCGATTATAGCCAGCTGATCATTACTTTGCCAAATCCTCCTGTGGAGTTTGCTTTTTTGTCAAGAGCATGGCGTTTTACCAGTAAAAACCTGCCTACGATGCAACTGGCGCCCTGGGGATCCAATGCTCCTATTGTTCTACACATGTCCAGGCAATAAAGTGGTTAGCCGAAACTTTCACTTTTTAATATCATTTTATTCTAAGCTATTCTCTGAAATTGTGACAAGGCAGTTTTCTATCTTTACAAAAAAACTTAATGAGAATAGTTGAAGTAATTAAATGCCTTGAAGATTTTGCACCCGTTAGTTTACAGGAAGGTTATGATAATGCGGGGCTTATTATTGGAAATGCGAATGATAATTGCGAAGGTATTATTACAACCCTTGACGTAACTGAAGAAGTTATTGCTGAAGCAGTATTAAAGAAATGCAATCTTATCGTAGCGCATCACCCGATAATTTTTAAAGGATTAAAAAAAATTAATGGGAAAAATTATGTAGAGCGTACTGTTATAGCTGCTATAAAAAATAATATTTCGGTTTATGCCATACATACCAATCTCGACAATGTTATAAACGGAGTTAATTATAAAATAGCACAGAAATTACAGCTTCAAAATCTAAAAGTGCTTTCTCCTAAAGAAGACACATTAAAAAAACTCGTTACTTTTTCTCCAAATGCAAATGCTGAAAAAATAAAAGATGCATTGTTTAAAGCGGGAGCGGGATCAATAGGTAAATACAGCGAATGCAGTTATAATGTAGAAGGTATTGGAACCTTTAAAGCAGGAGAAGGATCTGAGCCTTATGTAGGAGAAATAGGGAAAAGGCATATAGAAAATGAAACAAGAATCGAGGTTATTTTCCCTTCTTATCTCCGGGAAGAGGTTGTTCAATCTTTAAAGAATTCGCATCCTTACGAAGAGGTTGCTTACGATATTTATTCATTGACGAATGATAGTATTAGTATTGGAAGCGGGTTAACAGGAGATTTTGAAGAACCTGTTTCAGAAGAGGAATTGCTTTCTATGCTAAAAAAAGGGTTTGGTCTTTCAGTAATACGGCATACAGCGCTACTCAATAAAAAAATTGTAAAAGTTGCAGTTTGTGGCGGGGCAGGTAGTTTTTTAATTAATGCGGCAAAAGCAGCCGGAGCCGGGGTTTATATTACTTCCGATATAAAATATCATGAATTTTTTGATGCTGATAATACCATTTTACTGGCAGATATCGGGCATTACGAGAGCGAGCAGTTCGCCATTGAGCTTTTAGCTGATATTTTACGGCAAAAATTCCCTAACTTTGCCGTCCAAAAAACAGAAATTAAGACAAATCCTGTAAATTATTTTGTTTAGGGGTTGTTTTTAAAAGTTCTGAAATAAATAAATTATTCAAAATATATGTCACAAGTAAAAGATTATTCTGTAGAAGAAAAATTATCATCTCTTGTAAAACTTCAAAAAATTGATAGCAAGCTCGATGGCATCCAGATTTTAAAGGGAGAATTGCCAATTGAAGTGAGCGATCTGGAAGATGAAATTGCCGGCCTCAATGAAAGGCAAAACCGTATTGAAGAAGAAATGAACGGCATTCAGCAGTTCATTGAAGATAAAAAAACACTTATTAAAGATTCGCAGGAGCTTATCAAAAAATATGAGAAGCAAAGCGATAATGTAAAAAACAACCGGGAGTTTGAGGCTGTTAATAAAGAAATAGAAATGCAAACACTGGAAGTAAAACTTGCAGAGAAGCATATTAAAGATGCGACAGAAGATATTGCTGAAAAAGCAAAGCAATTAGAAGTTGCAAAAAAAGCCGTTGCTACCAAAGAAGGAAATCTGAAAGGCAAAAAAGGAGAATTAGAAAAAATTATTGCCGAAACGGATAAAGAAGAAAAAAATTATAATAAACAGGCTGAAACTGCAAGACAACATGTTGATGAAAGATTATTGGTAAGCTATGACAGGATACGCAAAAATTATCGCAATGGCCTGGCAGTGGTGCCCGTAGAAAGGGATTCATGTGGTGGTTGCTTTAATGCAATTCCTCCGCAAAAGCAGAGTGATATTAAGCAAAGAAAAAAAATTATTGTTTGCGAAAACTGTGGTAGAATTTTGGTTGATGATGAATTGAACAATGCGGTTGAGGTAAAATAAATTATGAATTGGTGTAAAAATCATAAGGCGCTTTTAGCGCCTTTTTTATTTCTTTTATTTTTATGGATTGAAATTATTTTAATAATTTAATTATAAGAATGGTATTATAACACTAAATAATAATTGATGTAATTTGCCTTTATAAATGCTTCAGCAATTACATATACAGAACTACGCGATAATTGATTCAATCGAAATTAATTTTTCTCCCAATCTTAATATCATAACGGGGGAAACCGGTGCAGGTAAAAGCATTCTGATGGGCGCTCTTAATCTTATTCTTGGCGAAAGGGCGGATACATCAGTGCTGGCTGATAAAGAAAAAAAATGTTTTATTGAAGGTATTTTTAAAACCGATCATGTACCTGTTAAAGAATTTTTGCAAACTAATGAACTTGATTATGAAGAAGAATTAGTTATTCGCCGTGAATTGGCTGTTAATGGTAAATCGCGTGCTTTTATTAATGATACGCCGGTAACGCTTACTCAACTGAAACAATTGTCTTCTTTGTTGGTTGATCTTCACCAGCAATTTGACACGCAGGACTTAGCTAATAACGATTTTCAAAGAGAAGTAATTGATGCGCTTGCAGGAAACGCAAAAGATATTCAGTTATATCAATCTGTTTATAACAATTACCGCAATGTTTTAAAAGAACTTGAAATTCTTAATGCAGACCAGGCTGCGGCTAATAAAGAATTTGACTACAATAAATTTTTATTTGACGAACTGGACGAAGCAAATTTTTCAGAAGGTGAAATTGAAAATATCGATGCAGAAATTAAACTCATGAGTAATGCAGAAAATATAAAGTCAATTCTGTCCTCAATATATTATGAGTTGCAGGAAAGTGAACAACCTGTGGTGCAAAATATAAAATCAATCAGTAATAAATTACATGGCATTGAAAATTTTCATCCCAATATTCAATCATTAAACAAACGATTGCAGTCGTTGCAAATTGAATTGCAGGATGTAGCGGATGAATTAAATATCATTAGCGATTCAGTAATTTATGATCCAAAAAAAATAAATGTTTTAAATGAACGTATGGCAGCAGGTTACAAGCTTTTAAAAAAACATGGAGTAACCACTACAGAACAGTTGCTTGCAATAAAAGATCATCTCGATAAGGAGCTTGATAAGGTAACCAATCTGAAAGATGACGTTTTAAAAAAAGAAAAACAATCTTCAGAATTTTATAATGAAGCTTTAAAAATTGCTGAAAAAATTTCCTTAAAAAGACAAAAACAATTGAAGCCGTTTGAAGAAAAAGTAAATGAGCTTCTGAAACAGGTTGGAATGCCAAATGCAAAACTAAAAGTGGATATTCAAACTACCGGTTCATTAAATCTTTTTGGAAATAATACCATTGATTTTTTATTTAATGCCAATATGCCTTCAGGAACAGAGAATAAAAATCAACGGTTTGAACCTTTGCGCAAAGTAGCCAGTGGAGGTGAATTGAGCAGGTTAATGCTTAGTATAAAATCTCTGGTAGCAAAAAGTGTACAATTGCCGGTTTTAATTTTTGATGAAATAGATACGGGTATCAGCGGAGAAGCAGCAAGGCAGGTTGGTATAATTATGAAAGAGCTTTCTGTAGCGCACCAGGTGATTTCGATTACCCATCAACCACAAATTGCTGCTAAGGCGAACACTCATTTTTTTGTATATAAAGAAATAAAAAATGATAAGATTATTACTTCTATCCGCCAATTAAATGCTGATGAAAGAATTACCACTATTGCCAAAATGTTGAGCGGCGAAAAGCCTACTGCGGCTGCGTTTGAGAATGCAAGAGAAATGATAGGAAATTAATTCAGGTATCAAAATTCCCTCTATAAAATCAATCTTACAATGCTTTTTCTGAAAAAAATTTTGATTTTATTAATCGTAGTTGCTGCTATGTATCTCACTTATTCTATTGTAAATTATCTCAAATTAAAAATTAATGCACGCAGAAATATGGGTGCTTTTTTATTGCTGTTATTATTGTCATTCGCCACAGTATTAATAATCATTTTTTCTTTGGGATTTATTTTTAGCGAATACAGGAATTTTTTCTTTAAACGGTAAGTATGTTATTTTTACAAACACGAATTGCACGAATCAACTAATTAACCAATTAATCAATTACTATGTCTTACAATTTACTCAAAGGAAAGAAAGGAATTATTTTTGGAGCGCTAGACGAAAAATCTATTGCATGGAAAGCAGCATTACGTTGCTATGAAGAAGGTGCAGCAATTTTACTTACTAATGCGCCCGTAGCAATGCGTATGGGAGAAATTAATAAGCTTGCTGAAATTGTAAAGGCGCCTGTGATTCCATGCGATGTAAGCAGCAACGATGATGTGCTAAATTTAATAACGAAAACAAAAGAGCATTTTGGAGGAGGTGTTGATTTTATTCTTCATTCTATTGGCATGAGTTTAAATGTTCGAAAAGGAAAACATTATACAGAAATTGATTATGGCTTTAACCAAAAAACACTGGATATTTCTGCAATGAGCTTGCACCGTGTATTAGCTACTGCAATGAAACTTGATGCTATCAACGAATGGGGAAGCGTAGTGGCGCTTACCTATATTGCTGCTCAAAGAGTGTTTCCCGATTACAATGAAATGGCTGATGCCAAAGCTTTGTTAGAAAGTATCACAAGAAGCTTTGGTTATCATTATGCAGTTAAAAAGCATGTGAGGGTAAATACTATTTCACAATCTCCTACACGCACTACTGCAGGCAGTGGCGTAAAAGGTTTCGATGGTTTTATTAATTATGCTGAGAAAATGAGCCCTTTAGGAAATGCTTCTGCAGATGATTGTGCTAATTATATTGTTACGCTTTTCAGTGATCTTACGAAGTATGTTACCATGCAAAATCTTTTTCACGACGGAGGATTTTCGTTTACGGGTGTTACGGAAAGCGTTATAGAAGAAATGGAGAAATGATGGGTCAATTGTTTAATTGCTCATTTGCTGAATTGCCTTTGTTGAATTGTTTAGTCTTTTGTACTTCCAATAAAAATAAATCAGATACACTATTGAAAAAACAATCAGAACGGTTAGTTGAGGTTTCGTAAAATTATTTTTTCCGACGTTTGTTATTATTATAAAAGCCATCAGGCAAAGAAACCAGGTAAGAGATAAAAAAAGTTTAGTTGAAGGTTTGAATTTAGGTCCGATTACTTTTTTGAGATATTGAGAAATCAAAAAAAGTAATACGACTGCTGTTAAAATAATGATCCCTTCCATGACCTTTAATTTGTTATTTCAATATACAATTTTTAATGATTTCCATCATCAGATAAAATGTTTCTAAACTAAAAAACCGTTCAGTTTTTGAACGGTTATCAATTTTTTAATTCTCAATTTTCTCAATTAATATTCGTCTTCATTAAAGAAGAAATCTTCCTGGCTTGGATAATCGGGCCAGATATCTTCAAGCCCTTCATAAATTTCCCCGCCTTCATCCTCCAGTTCCTGCAGGTTTTCAACTACTTCAATCGGCGCTCCGCTACGGATTGAAAAATCAATTAATTCATCTTTGGTTGCAGGCCAGGGTGCGTCTTCGAGGTGTGAGGCAAGTTCTAAGGTCCAAAACATATTTTCTTCTTTTTATTCTATTAAAAATTGATAATTCGGGGTTTCAAATTTTCCGCAAATGTAAAAGTTAAATCGGTATTACCAAATATTGTTTTTAAAATTAATGTTACTATTGGATGAATAATTTTACTAAAGGGATGCATGAATGCTTTTATTTATTTTTATGTTTCGCTAAAACTATTTAAACCTTTACATTTAAAGATGCTTAAAGCTTCAGGAATATATAAAAATTATGGTGCGTTGCCGGTTTTAAAAGGTGTTGACATTGAAATTGCTAAGGGTGAAATTGTGAGTATTGCCGGGTCTTCCGGTGCCGGCAAAAGCACGCTCCTTCACATCTTAGGTACATTAGATAACGCAGACAAAGGGGAAATTAATATTGACAATACTAAAATTTTTAAGCTAAACAGTAAAAAACTTGCTTCCTTCAGGAACAAACACATTGGCTTCGTTTTCCAGTTTCATCATTTATTGCCGGAATTTACCGCCGTGGAAAATGTTTGCATTCCCGGTTGGATTGCGGGACGGAAAACAAAAGAAGTCCAGCAACAGGCTTTATCTCTTTTGGAATTGCTTGGATTGAAAGATCGCTCGGAACACAAGCCCGGAGAGCTTTCAGGAGGAGAGCAGCAAAGAGTAGCCGTTGCGAGAGCACTCATTAACAGCCCATCAATTGTTATGGCAGATGAGCCAACCGGCAATCTTGATTCTGCAAATGCAAAGGAATTACATAATTTATTTATCGATTTACGCAATCGCCTTCAGCAAACCTTTTTAATTGTAACACATAATGAAGAACTGGCCCAAATGAGCGATCGGACCTTGCACATGAAAGATGGAAAGATGATTTGATAATATTCTCTGGCGTGCGTCCATTTTCTACCTAAACTTCGCCACGTGGATTCCAGATAATTTCGGGCACATTGTGTAAATGCCCTACATATCTTGCAAGCACAAAAAGATAATCACTTAGCCTGTTTAAATATTTTATTATCAAAGGCGCCACATGGCCTTTATCGGATGCTAAGTTTACACAACATCTTTCCGCACGCCTGCATACGCATCTTGCAATATGCATAATAGAAACAGCAGTGCTTCCGCCGGGTAAAATAAAATGTTTCATTTCAGGCAGCGTTTCATTCATGTTATCAATTTCTTTTTCGAGTAAACCAATATCAGCTTCCCGCAGGTCAGGAATCATTAGTTTGGTCTTTTTTTCAGGATCGCAGGCAAGTGATGAACCAATGGTAAATAACCTGTCCTGTATTTCTTTTAAAATATTATTAGCGCTAAAATCATTGATAGCATCATTAATAAAGCCTATCCACGAATTCAACTCATCTATTGTTCCATAGGTTTCTATGCGAAGATCACTTTTTAAAATTTTTCTCCCACCAATAAGACTGGTTTTTCCTTTATCACCGGTTTTTGTATATATTTTATCGGACATAAAATTTAATTAAGAAATATAGAAAATTTGTGACGGATATTTTTGCAACAGCAAGACTAAGGAAATAACTACAGTATAACCCTTCACTACAAAGAATGAGTAATTATCCTTTTTGTATGGGCATGATCGCTTTCAATAATACCATCTTTCAACCTGATAATCCGGTGAGCGAAGTTGGCAATATCTTCTTCGTGTGTTACTAAAATTACTGTGTTTCCTTCGGACTGAATTTTATCAAAAATTCCCATAATCTCTGCCGAAGTTGTTGAATCAAGATTTCCCGTGGGCTCATCTGCCAGGATAATCGAAGGATTATTTACTAAAGCTCTTGCAATGGCAACACGTTGATTTTGGCCGCCAGACAATTCATTAGGTTTATGATGACTTCTATCACTTAATCCAACCCTGTTAAGCATTTCAAGAGAAAGTTCTGTTCTTGCCTTTTTAGTAGAACCATTATATACTAACGGTAAAGCCACATTTTCTGCAGCAGTAAGCCTCGGCAATAAATTGAATTGTTGAAATACAAAACCAATTTCTTTATTACGAACTTCTGCAAGATCATCATCAGGCATTTTGCTTACATCTTTGCCATTGAGAATATAACGGCCAGCCGTAGGCGAATCTAAGCAACCCAATAAATTCATCAGTGTAGATTTTCCGCTTCCGCTCGGTCCCATTAAAGCTACATACTCATTTTTGAATATTTCCAGGGATATTCCCTTCA
>CBIGQT010000105.1:0-8054 GCA_966191655.1 uncultured Ginsengibacter sp. | reverse complement strand
AAGTTTCCTCTTTCGGGGGAGATTTAGAGGAGGTCTTTATTGCAGGAGCTATTGGACCGCTTAATAAAACTTTGAGTCTTTCACCCGATGTAAATAATCCAGGCTTTCGTACCGTAACTTTTGATGAAGTGGCAGATGCTTATTATGAACAAATAAAAGGCCTTGTTAATGGGGGAGTAGATTTGCTTTTAGTAGAAACAATTTTTGATACACTTAATGCCAAAGCAGCTATTTATGCAATCAAAAAATATTTTAGAAATACAGGGAAGGATGAACTGCCTATTATGATAAGTGGTACTATAACGGATGCGAGTGGACGAACTTTAAGCGGCCAGACATTGGAAGCATTTTATATTTCAATTTCTCATGCAAATCCATTGAGTGTTGGATTAAACTGCGCTTTAGGAGCAAAAGAAATGCGCCCGCACATTGAAGAGCTTAGTGAAATAGCAAGTTGTTATACATCGGCATATCCAAATGCCGGCTTACCAAATGCATTTGGTGAATATGATGAACAACCTCATGAAACTGCCCACATTATTGAAGAATGGGCACGGGAAGGATTTGTAAACATTGTTGGCGGTTGTTGCGGAACAACTCCTAATCATATAAAGCATATTGCAGAACAGGTTAAAAAATTTAAAGCGAGGAAATTACCAGTATTGGAGGAAGCATAATTATTATGCAATAGAATTACATAAATGTCAGAAAATAAAAATATAAAACCGTTTTTACGCCTCTCAGGATTAGAACCGTTGGTAGTGCGTCCGGAAACCAATTTTGTAAACATAGGTGAACGTACTAATGTTACCGGTTCAAAAAAATTTGCCCGGCTTATAAGAGAAGGAAACTATGAAGAGGCTCTATCCGTTGCAAGACAACAGGTGGAAAGCGGAGCGCAGATTCTGGATATAAATATGGATGATGCATTACTCGACGGGGGAAAAGCAATGACTACTTTTTTAAATCTTTTACAGGCTGAGCCTGATATTGCTAAAATTCCTGTAATGATTGATTCTTCCAAGTTCAACATTATAGAAGCAGGTTTAAAATGTGTTCAGGGGAAATGTATTGTAAATTCTATTTCATTAAAAGAAGGAGAAGAGAAATTTTTGAATCAGGCTTTTATCTGTAAAAGTTTTGGCGCTTCTGTAATTGTTATGGCTTTTGATGAAAAAGGCCAGGCAGATACAAAGCAGCGTAAGGTTGACATTTGCAAGCGGGCTTATGACATTCTTACTACGGTTGCGGGTTATCATCCGCAGGACATAATTTTTGATCCAAACATATTTGCAATAGCAACAGGTATTGAAGAACACAATAATTATGGCGTTGATTTTATAGAGGCAATCCGTGAAATAAAAAAGCTGATGCCGCTTACAAAAGTAAGCGGAGGTGTGAGCAATGTTTCATTTTCTTTTCGTGGTAACGAGACCGTTAGAGAAGCGATGCATTCCGTTTTTTTATTTCATGCCATAAATGCCGGTATGGATATGGGAATTGTAAATGCAGGCCAGTTACAGGTTTATGAGCAAATAGATCCTGAATTAAAAGAATTATGTGAA
This sequence comes from uncultured Ginsengibacter sp., assembly GCA_966191655.1. Taxonomy (GTDB): domain Bacteria; phylum Bacteroidota; class Bacteroidia; order Chitinophagales; family Chitinophagaceae; genus Ginsengibacter. The sequence continues at coordinate 6,489 of CBIGQT010000105.1, read as the reverse complement.
GATGTAATTCTTAATCGTAAGGAAGATGCGACAGATAAACTACTCGTTTTTGCTGATACGGTAAAAGCAAAAGGGAAAGTTGTTATAAAAGATGAAGCGTGGAGAAATGAAGCTGTTGAAAAGCGTTTAAGCCATGCGTTAGTAAACGGTATTACTGACTATATTGATGATGATACGGAAGAAGCACGCCTTAAATATCCAAAACCGCTTGACGTAATAGAAGGCCCTTTAATGGATGGAATGAATATAGTTGGTGATCTCTTTGGAAGTGGAAAAATGTTTTTGCCGCAGGTAGTAAAGAGCGCCCGCGTTATGAAAAAGAGCGTGAACTATTTATTTCCCTTTATTGAAGCAGAAAAAGAAAGAACAAAACAAGCCAATATTGAAGCAGGGATAATAAATGTAGAAGGTGCAGGACCTGCAAAAATATTAATGGCCACAGTAAAAGGCGATGTGCATGATATCGGTAAAAATATTGTTGGTGTTGTATTAGGTTGTAATGGATATGAAGTGATTGATATGGGGGTAATGGTTCCTACAGATAAAATTTTGCAGGCGGCTAAAGATAATAATGTTGCTTTAATTGGTTTAAGCGGATTAATTACGCCTTCACTTGATGAAATGGTGCATGTTGCAAAAGAAATGAAAAGAAATAATCTTGACATACCCCTGATGATTGGTGGAGCAACAACTTCGCGTTTACATACTGCCGTTAGGATAGCCCCTGAATTTGATAATGGAGTTGTTCACGTACTGGATGCATCAAGAAGTGTTACAGTTGCGGGAAGCCTTTTAAATAAAGAGACCAAATCAATGTTTCTTTCGGAAATAAAAATAGAATACGATAAACTAAAAAAAGATTTCGGGAACAAAAGATCAGCAAAAACATTATTAACTTTTGAAAAAGCGCAACAGAATAAAACAGTAATTGACTGGGAAAATTTTATACCGGTTCAACCTGATTTTAAAGGAACAAAGGTTTTTGAAGATTATGATCTTAATGAACTTTATAAATACATCGATTGCCAGCCATTTTTTATTGCATGGCAAATGCATGGGAAATTTCCACAAATTTTATCAGATAAAAAAATTGGCGAAGCTGCGACTAAATTATATGATGAAGCGCAACTTTTTTTGAAAAAAATAATCAACGAGAAATGGTTAATCGCAAAAGGTGTTATAGGATTTTGGGAAGCAAATACAATTGGTGATGACACTGTTGAAATAAAGCTAAATGACGGTAAAAATATCAGGCTTGAATTCTTGCGCCAACAAATGGCGAAAGCTCCCGAACAACCAAATATTTCATTGGCTGACTTTATAAAACCAAGCCCATCCCCTCAAACCACACATCAACCCAGTTTCAAAGAAAGACTTGATCTAAGCTCCCCCTTCGGGGAACAGGGGGCTGACTTCATCGGCGCATTCGCTGTTTCTATTCATGGCATAGAAACTCATGTGGAAAGATTTAATAAGGAGTTTGATGATTACAGCAAGATAATGTTACAGGCGCTGGCAGACAGGCTTGCAGAAGCATTTGCAGAAGTATTGCATGAAAGAGTAAGAAAAGAGTTTTGGGGTTATGCAACGGATGAACATTTATCCGCTAAAGAATTAATTGAAGAAAAATATTTAGGAATTCGTCCCGCTCCGGGTTATCCGGCATGCCCGGATCATACAGAAAAGTATAAACTTTTTGAATTACTTAATGCAACTGAAAATGCTGGAATTACTTTAACGGAATCCTTGGCAATGTATCCTGCCTCATCTGTATGCGGCTGGTATTTTGCTCATCCTGAAAGTAAATATTTTGGAGTGGGAAAAATTGCAAAAGACCAGGTAGAAGATTATGCAAGACGAAAAAATATGCCAATAGAAGAAATAGAAAGATGGTTAAGGCCTCAGTTGGATTATGATATTTAGTTAAGCTATCCGCCAATTATCTTTTTCATGCTTTGGGCTTCCCTGGCATCTTTCAGGCCCTTTGCCAAATATACAATTACAATAATTTTTACAAGAATGCCTTTATAAATATAACTTGGATCGAAAATAGAATCGCCCACCCATAACAAAATATAAATTATCAAGGCATAAATTATGGCGGTATGCGGTTTTTGTTTTGTCCATAAACCTAATGCAAAAAATATTATCGCTACCAGAGTTGTCATTGCAGTTGTTATCCATGCAGCATTTCCATGAGATGTAAAAATTGTAAATAATCCCAATAGCAATTGCAAACATGCTAAAAAAAATAATGTATTTCTTGCCTGTCGTATATTTTTATCATAACCTTCAAGTGAGAATTCATCCTCGTTAAATATTGTTTCGGCATTAGCATTTTCTGTAACATTTTCTTTATTGTTTTCCATTGTTGATATTTAATTTTACAAGTATAAATATTATAAACGAAATTTTATGCGAATCATTACTTATAACGTAAATGGAATTCGTGCTGCAATAAAAAGAGGTTTTATTGAATGGCTTAAAACCAATCCGGCAGATATCGTTTGTATACAGGAAGTAAAAGCGCATGAAGAAGATATAGACCGCGTTGCTATTGAATCTGCGGGCTATAGACCTTACTTTTTCTTAGCTCAAAAGAAAGGATATAGCGGCGTAGGAATTTTAACTAAAATAGAGCCTGATAATGTAGAATACGGACATGGCAGAGAACAAAGTGATTTCGAGGGAAGAGTATTAAGAGCGGACTTTAGTGATATTACCTTAATAAATGCTTACTTCCCCTCGGGCACAACCGGTGAACTGAGGCAATCTTATAAATATATTTGGCTTGACGAATTTCTCGATTACTTAAATGATCTCCGCAAAACAAGAACAAAAATAATTGTATGCGGTGATTATAATATTGCGCATAAAGAAATTGATATTCACAATCCTGTTTCCAATAAAAAAACATCAGGTTTCTTACCGGAAGAAAGAGCATGGTTTGATAAATTTTTTAATAATGATTTTGTTGATGGCTTTCGTCATCTTAATAAAGAGCCGGATCAATATACGTGGTGGAGCGTGATGAGACCCAGTGTACGACTTGAGAATAAAGGCTGGAGAATAGACTACATCAATGTTTCAACAAATCTTCGTGATTTAATTACTGGTGTAAAAATTTTGCCTGAAGTAAAACATAGTGATCATTGTCCTGTATATCTTGAGCTTAATCCTTAAATATGTTTGTTTATAATATCACGATAAAAGTTGATAATAATATTGAAGAAGAATGGTTGCGTTGGAAAAAAGAAATTCATATACCTGAAATACTTGCAACTGGTTTTTTTTATGATCATCGTTTTTTTAAATTGCTTGATCAGGATGAAGATGAAGGAAAAACATATGTTATTCAATACTTTTCGTTGGAAAGAAAGGATTACGAAGAATACATTCACCATCATGCATCGGATTTGTGTGAAAAAGCTTTTTTAAAATGGGGAAGTCAATTTATTGCCTTTCAAACGCTTCTAAAAACAATATAATAATTGTTAGAATAAGTTTTATTATTTCATTTCTCATATAACTACTTTCTTTAAAATCCTTTGCAGTAAAGGGTTTTAGAAGATATTTGTGAATTTATTTAGGCATTAATTTTTTAAAAATATTAATTTTTTTTTATTAATTTTTTTTCATGATTAATTTAAAACCTTTGCCAATTGCGGATTTCAGCAAAAGAAGTGTAAAAAAAAAATTATAAAAAATTTTGTTACAATGAAAAACCTTATATATTTGTTGCAGTTAAAAAATCAAATAAATTACTATGAACAAAGCTGAACTAATCGCCAAAATGGCTGATGATGCTGGAATTACCAAGACACAGGCAAATGCTTCTTTAGATTCTTTTGTAGAAGCTGTAACTAAAACTTTAAAAGGCGGAGGAAAAGTTACGCTTGTCGGTTTTGGTACTTTTTCTGTAAGTAAAAGAGCTGCCCGTAATGGTCGCAATCCTCAAACAGGAGCTGTTATTAAAATTAAAGCTAAGAAAGTAGCAAAATTTAAGGCAGGAAAAGAATTATCAGCCAAAGTCTGATTGTTGGTAAAATTTTTCAAAGCAAGATGCATTGATGTATCTTGCTTTTTTTTATGCGGTCATTTGAAATTGCAACATGTAATAATCATATTTAAAAATAAATTTGTATTTATGGGACGTGGAGATAAAAAAACAAAAAAGGGAAAAATATTTAAAGGTTCTTTTGGAAAATCCAGGCCTTCAAAATCTGCCGAAGCAGCAAAAAAAACTACGGCAAAATCCGCTGAAAAAAAGTAAACTTCATTTAGGGAGCAAGTCTTTCAATTATCCATGATCCGTTTTCATTAATAGTATATTGTAAACGATCGTGAAGCCTGCCGGTACGGCCTTGCCAAAATTCTATAAGTGTTGGGTTTAAAATATATCCGCCCCAGTTAACGGGCCTTGGAATATTTTGAGATTGAAATTTCTTTGTATAAACGGAAACATTTTTTTCAAGTACTTCCCTGTTTTTTATAACCTTACTTTGTGGCGAACTCCACGCACCGATGCGGCTTTCTATTGGACGTTTTGAAAAATATTCATCACTTTCATTTTCACTTATTTTTTTTATTTCCCCTTCTATTCTTACCTGCCTCTCTAATTCTTTCCATAAAAAAACAAGACATCCATAAGGGTTATCATGTATTTGATTTCCCTTTTTACTGTCATAATTAGTAAAAAACACAAATCCGTTTTCTTTAATTTCTTTTAATAAAACAATGCGTGCAGAAGGTTTTCCATCGGTTGTACTGGTGGCAAGCGTCATGGCGTTTGGTTCTTCAATTTTACTATTAATTGTTTCCTGCCACCATTTTTCAAATTGTTTTATTGGGTTACTATCAACATCTTTTTCTAAAAGAGATTGCAAACGATAATCTTTTCTTATGACCGACAGTTCAGTATTTATCTGCATTATAATCCGGAATTTTTTTTGAATAAAATGAGTTCACAAATTTAGCAAACGAAAAATTTATATTTTGATTAATAAATACGAAGAGAATTATCATCGATAAAAGTGCGAAAAAAAAGCATCCCACGAGAGATGCTTAAAAAGGTATTTTACAAATTTTATAAAGGCGGATTTGTATTATTGGGATTATTTGTAGTATCGGTATTGTTTGTAGTACTTGCCGGAGTATTTATTTTGCTTTCAATATCTTTCTTTAGGCTATTAAAGCTATCCTTTAAATTATCGGCAGGCGATCTGAGCAGGTAAGCTGATATAAGAATGCCTAACGATGCCAGGCCGGAAATGTAAAGACCAAAGCCAATGAACGATGCGCCCATGAATGAATCACTTGCCTGGAAATAAAACCAAATTATAAACAAAAACGCTATCGCCCCGGCTATTAAAGTGACCATCCACATCGTTTTATCAAGGTTTTTCGTTTGATCTCCCAAATATGCTATTATGCCGCATACAGCAAAACATAGAAAAACCAATATGCCTTTGTCGTGCATACCATTTACGGTTTGCGAATATCCTAATACTGAAACAGAAATCCATGGTAAAAACATTGAAATAATACCAACTGCTGCTGAAATTAAAACAAATTTTCTTTGTTTATTCATTGTTTGAAAATTCATAAATGTAAGTTTTAAGTTATTAGATAATTAAATTACAAGCTCAACATCAAAAGCATCAGGCATAGGTTGGTTCTGAAAATTAAAGAAATGTTTATTACAAAACAAGCGGATAGTTTTACAAACGATTTCTTTAGTTTATATAAAAAATTCGTGAATTATTTGTCCATGGGGAATGAGGATTCATCCTAACAGGTGATTCTCCAAACGTGCTTTTAACCTTAGCTTTTCTTCTTCGCAAATAGAGAGTTTGCTTTCGAGTTCACTAAGACGAATAAGGCGCATTTCAAGCGCTATATCTTTTTTATTAAGTTCAATCATCCTGGTCCGCAGATTATCTGCTTCACTTTGTTGTTGGACATATTCTTTCTGTAGCATCGAATATTTTTCACGGATGGTTATTTCTGAAAGTAGTAATTGTTCCAGCTCTTTTTCACGTTCTGTTGATGCTATCAGCTGTTTTTGTAAAAGTGCTACCTCAGCTTCTAAAGAATGAATGTCATGTAATCTCGCTTCATTATCACTTTGCAACTGAGCCGAGCGTGAATTATTTTCCTGCAAGTTTTTTAGCTTATTTTCTGCTTCATTCAGCATTTGTTTGGTAAGGTCGAGTTCGTTTTCAAGTTTTTCTTTCGCTTCGTTTTCTTCAAAATACATTTCTTTCCAATCTTCTTCTTCCTGTGGTTTTAAAATTGTTTCAGCAGCGCTTTTTGATATATTTAAATCTTCAAGCATCTGTAAACGCTGTTGAAATTTTGTAAGTTGTATTTGATAAAATGTACTACTATCCTCAACAGATTGTACTTTGGTTTTTAATACTTTTAGCGTATCCTTTTGCACCGGATCTGTTTGTGGTTGTGTATGATTTTTGAAAAAGCCTAAAAAAT